>CAYZDB010000011.1:15522-22476 GCA_964476985.1 uncultured Acidobacteriota bacterium
CATCGCAAAGCCATGCCGGAACGCATGCGGATTGTAGTACTCGATCCCCGCCGCGGGGAAGAAGCTGTCGAAGTCCTCGAAGCACTCGTGGGTCGCGCCCGGCCCGCCGTGCAGCAGCAGCACCTTGATCCTCGGGTTGTTGCCGACCCGCTTGGTCCAGACGCGGAAGGTCCCCTTCGGCGTGTTGATCGGAATCAGCCGGGCGCCTCCGCCGAGGACGTCGTCGCGGCCGGCGTCGTCGAAGTAGCCCGGCGGGCCGGGGGCCTGGGACCGGGTCGGGGCGTCCGCCTGGCGCTCGACCGAGCACGCGGTCAGGAGCAGGGCGACGGCCGCGAGGAGCAGAGCCCGCTTCATGACCACCTCCCGCGGCTGGTGCCGCACTCGGCTACTTCCCGGACGGGGGCCGCGCGTTCAAGGCTTGTCCGCGCAGTCGTCCGCACCGGCTGGCCGCAGATCGAGCACCTCGCGCACCAGCAGCGCCGGCACCCCGGGGCCCTGCGGACCGACCTCGCCGCCGGTCGTGACGGCGGCACGCCAGCGGACGTAGTACGACTTCCCGGGAGCCAGCCGTCCGGCAGCGCGCGCCTCGTCGGCCTGGGCGACCGAGCGCTCGGTGAACGTGACCCACCACGGCCGGTCGCCGGCTGCGGCGCTGCAGGGACGGAACCAGCTCTCGCCGGCGCCCGAGGTGAAGTGTCCCGCGTACTCCTGCACCGGGAGATCGGCGAGCGAGGCCTTCTGGGTTGCACAGCCGGCCAGTACGACGGCCAGTGCGAACAGGCAGCTGAAGAGGATGATCCGTCGCGCACGCATCGGTCCGGCTCTCCTGCAGGATCGGCCTCGGCCGCGCGGGAAGTCTACACCGCGTCCGCGCGACCTACCGCTTCCCGAGGTCCCGCTTGGCTCGCTTGATGAACTTACCGAAGTCGCGGTCCTTTCTTCGCTTCTCGGCGCGCGTCAGCCCGTGGAACGCCGACTCCTCGCGGAGCTTGAGGAAGTTCTCGTAGTGTTCCCGGCCGAGCCCGCCGGAGTGCAGCGCCGCGACCACGGCGCACCCGGGCTCGGCCGCGTGGCCGCAGTCTCCGTAGCGGCATTCGACCGCCAGGGCGGCGATGTCCGCGAAGCCGCTGCCAAGCCCGGTCTCGGCGGCCAGCACACCGAACTCCCTCATGCCCGGGTTGTCGATGACCAGCGCGCCGGTCTCGAGGACGATCAACTCTCGCCGGACGGTGGTATGGCGTCCCTCGCCCGTGGCGCTGACGTGGCCCGTCCGCAGCCGCTCACGGCCGATCAGCCGGTTGATGATCGTGCTCTTCCCCACCCCCGAGGATCCGACGAAGCAGTACGTCTTCCCGGCGAGCAGGATCTTCTCGAGATCGTCGATCCCCTCGCGCGTCAGGTTGCTCAGGGCCAGCACCGGGGCCGTGATGCCCGCGGCGCGGAGCATCGCCCGCTGGGAGGCAAGGACTTCGGGGGCGACCAGGTCGGTCTTCGTCAGCAGGATGCACGGATCGGCCCCGCCTTCCCGCACCATCACCAGGTAGCGCTCGAGCCGCTTGAGGTTGAAGTCGTGGTGGCAGGACTGCACCACCATCACGGAATCGACATTCGCCGCGATCATCTGGTACTTGTCGCTGTCTCCCGCCGTTCTCCGGCGCAGCAGCGTCCGGCGTTCCAGGAGCCGGTGAATGACGCTCGATTCGTCGGCCGCTCGCCGGTCCACAGCGACCCAGTCGCCGACGCAGGGGGCGTCCTGCTCGAGGCCGAGCCGGTGGCGGTAGCTCCCCGAGAGCCTCGCCCGGAACTCCCCGGCCGGATCGACGAGGAGGTACAGGCCGCGGTCGACTGCGGCGACGCGGGCGAGCGACTGTCCGGGCAGGCAGGTCTCCCGCTCCGCGAACCACTGCGTCCAGCCGAGTCGGAAGAGCCCGTCGTATCGGTCTGACATCCTCTTCCCGATCCCCGCCCGCGTCACGCAAGGCGCCGCGCCCGAGCGCGCGCACCGGGCCATGGTACACCCGCAGCGGGAGCCCGACCGGAGCGCCCGATGCAAGCGGCGGTCAGCCCGCGGGCAGTTCAGCCACGGCGTGCCGCCTCGATCGTCGCGATGTCGATCTTCCGCATCGTCATCATCGCGTCGAACGCGCGCTTGGCGGCAGCTGGATCGGGATCGGTGATCGCCTCCGTCAGGGCCCGCGGCGTGATCTGCCAGGAAAGGCCCCACTTGTCCTTGCACCAGCCGCAGGCACTCTCCTCGCCGCCATTCGCGACGATCGCGTTCCAGTAGCGATCGGTTTCAGCCTGGTCGGCGGTCGCGACCTGGAACGAGAACGCCTCGCTGTGCCTGAACGCTGGCCCTCCGTTGAGCCCGAGGCAGGGAATGCCCATCACGGTGAAGAAGACCGTCAACACGTCCCCGGCCTTGCCTGACGGAAAGTCCCCCGGTGCCAGGTGCACGGCGTCGACGGAGGAGTCCGGGAAGGTCGCGGCGTAGAACCGGGCCGCCTCCTCGGCGTCCCCGTCGTACCAAAGGCAGACCGTGTTCCTTGCGATCTGTTTCATGTCGATCCTCCAGCGAGAGGAGCGATCTCGTCCTCTCCAGGTTGCACCACCCGGGCTCGTGGTCGTACGCCTCCCGTGTCAGCCGGCTGCTACGCAGTCGGGCCCCGATCCCGCCGGCCGCGAACGAGACCACCAGCCACCCTGCAAGACCAAGGCTGCTCCTGGCGGAAGTCAATGACCCTCCTGCTGTCTGACGCCTTGCCCGGCTGCGCGCCGGAGTGGCGCGGGACGCGCGTCGGAGCGGGCCCTGACAGGGCGAGCCGGCAGGTGCACGCACCCGTCAGGACACAGGCCTCGGAGCCCGCCCCCCAAGCTGTTCGATCGCCCGACGGTACCGTTCGATGCGCGCATGGTCCTCCAGCGTGGGTGCTGGGATGCGCCGCAGGTCGCAGTTGTCGATCAGGTCGGCCAGCTTCACACGGCGGCTGAGCGCGTTACGGCCGGCCCGCTCGACGAAAGCTTCATAGGATTCCCCTTCACGACGGGTCAGGGAGTCGATCGCGCGCACGACGTCCTCGGAAAAGCCCTCCGCCCTGAGCGCTCCCAGGCTCCAGTCCGTGTCCTCCACGATGTCGTGCAACACCCCCGCAATCCGCTCCTCAGCCGTCTCCAGGGAGAGCATGACTCGCAGAACGTGCAGGATATAGGGAGCGCCGGCCTTGTCGACCTGCCCCTCATGGGCCTCGGCGGCAATCATGATTGCGCGTTCGATGGTACTCATCTTCAGGTTCGCCCTGTGTCCCTGCGAGCCGCCGCTCGTCCGCCGCGGCGGCATGTTCGGCGGATCGCCTATCTCCCGAGTTGACGATTGTAGTCGGTCTGATCGAAGTGGCCATTCGATTCCGCGATCAGGCCATCGGCGCCGAAGGTCCACTCTTCATAGCCACTGATGCGAACCGTCTTGCCGGTTCCTCCGGGTCCCGTGTTCGTTCCCGTAAGCGTCCACCGGTATACCGCCTGACGGCCATCGAAGCTGACGCTGTCCATCGCCACCACCATGTCTGGGAAGGCGGTCATGAATTCCTGGGCGGCGGCAGTGATCGCTGTCCTGCCCACGGAAGGCGCCCCGTCGTTGATCTTCAATGACCCGCTGCTGGAGAAGAACGCGGCCACGTTGCGCGCATTCTGGCTGCACCACGCCTCGGTGTAGTTCTTCCCGAATTCCCTCAGCCCCGCATCATCCATCACCGTCTCCACCGAAAGGCAGCCCGCGATCGCGGCTGAGAACAACGCCAAGAGACATGCCCCACAAGCCCGAGTTCTCTGTCTGCATTCACCGCTGTCTGTCCCATTGAAGCCGCGTGTCCCGGCCCACGAATCCGTCGAGCGATCTGCCGCCCGGCGGCGGCTGGTCAGCCAGGGGCCTTTCCCGTTCGAGCCTGGTGGCAGTGCTGGCAGACACCCCTCCGAGGGCACGGATCCGGCGGCCGAAGCGAGATGCGGCACCGCAACTGCCGCGTCACGCGGCAGCCGCTCCGCGAGGCCACGCGGTTCGCGATGCTGCAGCGCTGCCCAAGACCGTACGAAGAGCCCGCTGAAGCGTCCTGATCGAGATCCTACGTACCGAACGACTCCGTACAGTCAAAGTACACGCAGAGGCGAGCCCCGCTCGCGAGTTCGATCTCGAATGTGTCGATGTCTCGATCCCCGTACTGTCCGTGAGAGTGCGAAAGCAGCTTCCAGTCCTTGTCCATTTGCCCGTACTTGTCCACGAGCCACGCGAACTCACTGTAGGTCCCCGCCAGGTCGGAGCCGGCGCCGCGAACGACGACGGCCGTAGCGATGGTATCGCCATCACCGCCTTCGAAGGAGATTCTCCCGAGGCGAGTTCCGCGAGGGCGAACCAGGCGGGCCGCGGTGCCTGCGAGCGCCTTGATCCAGTCGAGAGTGCCCATCGCGCCCCCCGGACCGCACCATCAGATGCCTGGGCTCAGGCGGCGGTCCGCAGGGCCGTCGCGCCTGGAGCGAAAGGCCAGCTGTCGGCAGCTCAGCCCTTCGCCTCAACATGTTCCTTGAAGCGATTGAGTATCGCCTGCCAACCTTCGCGCTGCTGTTCGATCGAGTGTGTTTCCTCGCTGTCAAAGGACACTCGCACGAGGACATTGCCAGCGCCCTCGAGGAACTCTACCACTGCAGTACGATCGCCAAACGAGTACTCGATGAGGCCGTGCGGCACGACCTTCGTGTAAGTTCCCTCGAAGTCGAAGCCGAAGCTTCCATCCTTCGCTTCCATCCGCGAACAGAAAGCGCCTCCTGGGCGGAGGTCTACCGTAGATCTCGTGGTGTGCCAATCGTCTGATGCGGCGTTCCACTGAACGATGTCTTCAGGAGTGGTGTACGCCTTCCATACAGATGCCATGGGCGCCTTGACCGTAGCAGCTACCGTAATCTTCATGATCACTCCGAGATCTCAATGGGAGCTGACGCCGCGCTCAGCTGCGGGCGCCAGGCGGCGAAGCCGACTGGCGAACGTCAAGTGGAGCGAAGGGTGAGGCGGCATTCCGCACCGCATTACCTACTGGCCACGGGCCCGCGGCACCACCAGGCCCAACCGAAGAGCGTGAGCACAAAGACAGGGTACGCGAAGAAGGGCAATGGCTCGGACAGCGGAGTTAGGCTGCGACCGGTGAAGACCTGTAGTGCTGTGAGTGCAAACAGCAGGGCTGCGACACCGCCCAGGGCGCGCACAGCCAGTGGCATGACCTTGGCGGCACTGATGAGAACGAGAGCCGCGGCCCAAAGCGCTGCACCGGCGGCGAAAAGCGGGCTGCTCGCCTCAAGTGACATGGCGGACCCAGAAAGCACCAGTGTCTGCCCGGCGATGAAGACCAGGAATCCAGCGGCAACGACTTGGTAGTTCTGGCGTAGGCAGTGAACGACCAGCAACGCCGCCGCCACGATGAGGGCAGTGCCGTCGATACCCCAGGCCAGCCCGCGCAAGGAAGTGGATGGAGCGAAGCTGCCGGCCAGCCCAAGAAGTGCCCCGATAACGAGACAGATGGGCGCGACCGTGGATGGACGTTCGGTAGACATGCGCTTCTCCGTACGAACGAGTCTGCGTGATGCCGCATAGCGTTCGAACTCAGCCGCGCCCGCTTGCGGGTGTCGGCTGGAGTGAATTGTCAGCGGTCAACACTTTACGCATGAAAGTGGATGAGGCCGGACACAGATCTCTGAACTGAGCCGTTGCGGCGATAGCCGCCGGAGCTTCTGATCTTGCGATCGCTTCATAACCGCGCCGCCCAAAGAACTTAGCCGCGGTGGTGGTGAAAAGGTACAGGGTTGTAATGCCGTGCACTACGGCCCATCTCTCCGCATCAGACACCAGACTCAATCCCAAGCCAGCATTGCGGCGAGCTGGCACGACGACCAAAGAGCGAAGCAAGCCCTCTCTACCGTAAGCCTCAATGCCGACCACGCCCAGAAGCTGACCCTCTTGGCGCACGCCCAGCAAACTGAGGCTGGGGCTGCGTGACAAGTCGGACACGGGTAGCCCTGCCGCAACCAACATGGCTTCGACTTCTGGGTCAAGATCGATGACGTCTGCGCTCATTCTCATCTTGACCGCTAACGCTTGGCTCAGCGGCCGCGCGAAGCGCGGCCCGCTGGACCCGGAAGTTAAGCTCCAACGATCTCGTTCAAGCCCTCGATTACCTGCGCGAGTTCCTCTGGCGAAGCGCGGCCGAGCTTCTTTCCTATGCGGTCCACGGAGAGTGTACGAATCTGGCTAATTCTGACCCAAGACCGCTTCGGCAGGCCCTTTGCGCCGAGTTCCAAGGTCAATGGAAAGCCAGCTCTCGGTTGCTGGCTTGTGATCGCGACCGCAATGACAGTGCCGGATCGTTCGTTGAATACGTCTGCGCTCAGGACGAGGACCGGCCGAACACCAGCCTGCTCGCTCCCTCGGACGGGATTCAGATCGGCCCAGCGGATCTCGCCTCTCAGTATTCGGGCCATTCGCCTAGATCCCGTGAAAGGCCTTCTTCGGCGAGCGCGGCTTCCAGGTTGGGATCGAGCTTGGCGCACTCGCGCGCGAGCCGCGTCCGCTCGAGACGGGCAATCTTCTCCTCGACAGCCGCCTGAATGGCACGACTCCTGCTCGGGAACACCCTTCTCCGGACGAGGCCGTCAAGACGCCCGAGCAACTCCTCGTCCAAGCTAATGGCGATCTTCGAGGTTCCCACGCTGCGCCTCCGGTATGACAATACGTCATACCGCCAAGCTCCGCAACCGGACCGTGGTGAGCCTAACGCCGCGCTCAGCTGCGGGCGGCCCCGCGTTTGTTCCTGTCGCGATAGCAGCCGGGCCGCCCGACAGCTGCTACGCGAAGTTATGCTGCCTCGTTCGACGTCGCGCGAGCATAGAGAGTCTCGGGAGCAATGTCCGCGCCGT
>CAYZDB010000012.1:0-20875 GCA_964476985.1 uncultured Acidobacteriota bacterium
CGCGCGACGATCGAGGACCGCGCGGCCGGGACCTTCCGGATCGAGGGGCTGCCGCCCGGCCCGGTGACGGTGCGCGCCGCGGCGCGCGGGCTCGCGCCGGCCGACTCCGAGCTGCTGGAACTGGACGCGGGCGAGGAGCGGGGCGGCCTCGCGCTGCGCCTGGCGCGCGGCCTGCGGCTCACAGGGAGCGTGGTCTCGAAGGACGGCGGCGCGCCGCTCGCGGGCGCGACGGTCGAGGTCGAGGGGGCGGCGGCGCCGCGGGAGGACGAGGGGGCGCGCGCTGCGTCGCTCGATGCGGCGACCGTCAGCGGGACGGACGGCCGCTTCGCGCTCGACGGCCTGGCGGCGGGACAGGTCGCGCTGACCGCCCGCCACCCCGACTTCGCGCCGGCGACGCAGGTCGTGGTCGTCGGCGAGGAGGACCCGGAGCCGGTGCGGATCGCGCTCGGCGCGGGCGCCACGGTCGAGGGGACGGTGACGAAGGCGGGGGGCGAGCCGGCGCCCGGGATCCGGGTCGAGGCCCTCGGCGAGTCGCCGGGCGGGCGCGACGAGCCGCTGGCCGGGACGCTCACCGGCGCCGACGGCGGCTATCGCCTGGCGCACCTGCCCGCCGGCGCGGGGACGGTGGTGCGCCGCGGGGGGACGAGCGCGCTCGACGACCAGGAGCGGCGCTCGGTCGCGCTGGCCGACGGCGCGACGGTGCGGGTCGACTTCGTGCTGGGGAACCGCGTCGAGGGCACGGTGCGGCGCGGCGGGCTGCCGGTCCCCGGCGCGCGCGTCGCGCTGAGCGAGCTGGCGATGCCGGGGGAAGGCGAAGGGAACCGGCCCTCGTTCGACTTCCAGGTCCAGGCGGGCTACACGGACGCCGACGGCCGCTACGCGATCGCCGGCGTGCGGGCCGGCGAGAAGCTGCTCGTGGTGGGCGCCGGGCGACAGCAGACGCGGCGCGTCGTGGCGGTGGCCGACCAGCCCGTGACGACGCTCGACGTGGCGCTCCCCGCGCGGCTGGTCGCCGGGACCGTGGTGGCGAAGGAGGACGGCCAGCCGATCGCCGGCGCGAGCGTCTCGTCGCAGCCGCCGGGCGAGCCGCGCGGGAACACGAGCGCGATGATCCGGATGATCAACAGCGACGACGCGACCGGGGAGACGGCCGACATGACGGCCGGCGGCAGCGAGGAGGACGAGACCGCGAGCGACGCGGCGGGGCGCTTCGAGCTGTTCGTCGAGGACGTGCCGGGGGTGCGCGTCGCCGCCTGGGCCAGGGAGCGGAGTCGGGCGTCCGTCGAACCGGCGCCGGGCTCGAACGAGCCGGTGCGGCTCGAACTGGGCCTCGAGAAGCGCCTCGTCGTGTCGATCCTGGGACCCGACGGCCGGCCGCCTTCGCCGTGGGCCGTCTGCCTGATGGGCGCGGGGAACCAGATGTGCAACATGGGCGGCAGCGACCGCTTCGAGTACGAGCTGGCCGACTGGCTCGCCGGCGCCGAGATGGCGGTGTCGAGCCCCGGCCTGGCGCTGGCGGTCCAGAAGCTCGGCGCGCTGGAGCCTGGCCCCGACGGGAACGTGGTGCGCGAGGTGCGGCTCGTCCCCGCCGGCACGCTGTCCATCCGCCTGCCCGCGCCGAAGGGCTTCGGCCTGGCGGAACTGCGCCCCGCGGGAAGCGACGCCGACTGGCTCGGCTACTTCCACGCCACCGACCAGGTCTCGATCGTCCGCGGCGAGAGCGAGAAGGAGGTCCGGGTCGCCGGGCTCGCGCCCGGCCGCTGGACCGCCGTGCTGGCGCGCGGCGAGGAGCGGGTGCCGGTGGAGGTGGAGGTCGCGGCCGGGCAGGAGGCGACGGCGGCGCTGCCGTAGCCCGGGCCCCGCGCGCGGGGCCGGCTGCACCGCGGACCCGGCCGTCGTGGCAGACTGGTCCGGCTGATCGCGCGCTGGAACGGCGGCCGCCGGGGCTGGAACGGCCGCGCCGCGGAACGAGGGGACGGACCATGACCGAAACGCATGCGACGGGCCGCGGACAGGACCTCAAGCAGCGCGCGCGCGAGGAACTCCGCAAGTTCCTCATCGTCAGCGCTTACCTGTTCGTCTGCCTCCTGGCCCTCCTGACCTTCAAGGCGGTGCTGCTGGGACAGGTGGGGCTGCACGCGGTGCCGCTCGGCTTCGCCGTCGGCAAGGCGTTGATCCTGGGGAAGTTCCTGCTGATCGGCGAGGCGGCGCGGATCGGCAGCCGGGTCCGGAGCGGAACGCTGCTGCAGCGGATCGGGGTGCGCGTGCTGTCCATGTCGCTCCTGCTGATCGTGCTGACGGTGCTGGAGGAGATCGTCGTCGGCTGGTTCCACGGGCATACGGCCGGCCAGGCGCTCGCCGAGATGCTGTCCCGTTCGCTCCCCCTGCTGCTCGTGCAATGCCTGCTGATGACGCTGATCCTCGTGCCCCTGATCACGTTCTTCGAGGTCGACCGCACGCTGGGCGCCGGAACGCTCAAGCGGCTGCTGCTGGCGCCGGCGGCGGGCGCCGAAGAATCGCGCGGGGACCGGCCGGGGGCGGGGGCCGCGTAGCGGCCGCACGACGCACCCGGCGCCGCGCCCGGTCGCTCGCCGGGTCGCCGCGCGAGTTGGACTAGTATTCGCGCGGAGGATCCCCCGTGCCGTCGGTCCGGCGAGTCCGCCTCGCCCTGGTCGCGCTGATCGTGGTCCTGGCCGGCCTGCCGCCGGCCGGCGCGCAACTCCCGATCCCCGGGCTGGGGACGCGGAGCGCCGATCCGGCCGCCTCCACGCCGGCCGGGAGCGGCTCGGACCCGGCCGCGCGGGACGGCTCGGCCGAGACGCCCGCTCCGGCGCCGATCCCGCTCGCCTCGCTCTCGACCGCGCTGCTCGAGTCGCGGCAGGCGCTGCGGGGCGCGGAGCGCACGCTCCGACGTCCGCTCCACCTGGAGGACTGGCAGCAGGAGATCGAGCGGCTGCTGACCCGCTCCCAGGAGATCTCCGCCTCGGCGCAGAATCTCCCGAAGGACCAGCGGACCTTCCGCGGGCTGTTCAGCCTGGCCAACGAGTGGCGCTTCGTGCGGCTGCGCACCGAACTGGCGGCCGAGGCGTTCCAGCGCCGGCTGACGGCGCTCCAGGCGCTGGATTCCCAGCTCTCGCGGATGCAGGAGCGTTGGGCGCTCACCCGGCAGCAGCTCACCGCGGAGGCCCCGGAGGGCGTGCCGGCCGGCGCGATCGACGAACTGGCCACCGCGATCGAGGCGGTGGACGGCCGCGCGCGGTCCGAACTGGAGCACGTCCTGTCGCTCCAGTCGAAGCTGACCGAGCTGCAGCTCGCCGTCGACGGGGGGACGGCCTGGGTCGAGGAGACCGCGCGCGCCGAGCGCGCCCGGCTGTTCGAGATCGACAGCCCTCCGCTCTGGACGGCGCTGGGCGAGCGCGCCCAGGAGCCCGCGGGGGCCGCGCGGGCCCCCGGAGGGGAGAGCCTCGCACTGGCCGCGCAGGCGGTCCGATCCCCGCGCCGGATCGCGCTCAGCGTGGCCGCGCTGGCCGCGCTCTACCTGCTCTTCAGCGCGGCGCGGCGCGGGCTCGCAGGCCTCGAACCCCCGGACCGCCTCGCCTCCGTCGGCCTGGCCCTGGTGCGGCGACCCGTTCGCTCGGCACTGCTCTGCGTCCTGGCCCTGCAGCTGCTGCTCTTCCCGCGCGCCCCGGCCGTCTTCTACGACCTGCTCGCGATCGCGGTGATCGCCGTGATCGCCTCGCTCGGCGGACCGATCATGCGGCCGGCGCTGCGCCCCTACTTCGCGGGGCTGCTGGTGCTCTCGCTCGCCGAGCGGCTGAAAACGCTGTTCCTGGCCCCCTCGCTGGGCTCGCGCCTGCTCCTGCTGCTGATCGGGCTGCTGGCCTTCGCCGGGCTGGCCTGGGGGATCCGCCCCGGCCGCCCCGAGCGCACGGCGCTGGCGGGCCGCTGGTGGGACGCCGTGCTCGTGCTCGCGTTCGCCGCGGCCGCGCTCTTCGGCAGTGCGATCGTGTCCAACGTCGTCGGCAACCTGTCGCTGGCCGAGCTGCTGACCTCCTCGACCCTCGCCTCCGGCCTCGCCGCGCTGTTCCTGTACCTGCTGGCGGCGCTGGGGGGGACCCTCCTGCGCTGGTGGGCGAGCCGGCCCGACCCGCGCCTGGTCAGCGTCCGCACGCACGGCCCGGAGCTGATCGCCGGAGGGACCCGGCTGATGGTTGCCGCCGCGGCCACCGGCTGGGCGTTCGTCACGCTGAACCTCTTCACCCTCGCCCAGGCCGCCTCCGACTGGCTCCACGAGACGCTGTCGCACCGCTTCGTGTTCGGCGCGCTCGACGTCTCGCTGGGCGACGTCGCGGCCTTCCTGCTGGGGCTGGTGGCGGCGGTCGTCGTCGCGCGCGCCGTCTCGTTCGTGCTGGCGGAGGAGGTGCTGCCGCGCACCGCGATCCCGCGGGGGCGGGCCAGCGCGATCGTGACGATCGTCCGCTACCTGCTGCTCGCCGCGGGCTTCGTCGCGGCGGTCGCGATGTCGGGGTTCGAGCTGAACCGGCTCACGCTCCTGATGAGCGCCTTCGGGATCGGCGTCGGCTTCGGGCTGCAGAACGTGATCAGCAACTTCGTCGCCGGGCTGATCCTGATCCTGGAGCGGCCGATCGAGCTCGGCGACGTCGTCGAGCTGGGGTCCCTGACCGGCACGGTCCGGCGGATCGGGATCCGTTCGAGCGTCGTGAGGACCTTCGACGGGGCGTCGGTGATCGTCCCCAACAGCAACCTGATCTCGGACCAGGTCGTCAACTGGACCCACAGCGACAAGCTGCGCCGGATCGAGATCCGGGTCGGCGCGGCCTACGGCACGGCACCGGAGCGGGTGCTCGAGCTGCTGCGCGGCGCCGCTGCCGGACACCCGAAGGTCCTGCACCACCCGCCGCCGAACCCGCTCTTCGTGGGCTTCGGCGACAGCTCGCTCGACTTCTCGCTGCGCTTCTGGACCGCCGACTTCGACAACTGGACGACCGTGCAGAGCGACGTGCTCGCGGCGGTCGAGGCGGCGCTGCGGGGGGCCGGGATCGAGATCCCGTTCCCGCAGCGCGACCTGCACCTGCGCTCGATCGACCCGCCGGCGCGGGAGGCGCTGCGGGACGCGCCGCAGCCGCCTCCTTCGCCCTGACTCAGAACTTCCAGGTCGCGTTGACGTTCGCGAAGGCCATCCAGGTGTCGGCGTAATCGCCCGCGACGCGGCCGGCCAGCGGCCCGCGTTCGACGTCGAGCCGCGGGCTGCCGCCCCAGACCAGCTCGGTCGCGAAGTGGATCGACAGGCTCTCGCGCACCTTGTAGCCGGCCCCCACGCCGAATCGCCAGGCCGCGCCGAGCGGCAGCGCCGGGGAGCGGTCGGCGTCGTCGGCCAGGCTGCTGTCGTACGCCATGCCGAAGTTCAGCGTCCAGGGGTCGCAGATCACGTGCTGCGCGCCGAGCGCGGCGTGCCAGGTGTCCTTGTAGGGGATGTCCACCGTCAAGTCCCGCGGGTCGGTCGTCGCGAGCCCGACGTCGATCCGGCCGAAGGCCGACCAGTCCTGCCAGCCGACGTTCCCCAGGATCGCCCAGTCGTCCCGCAGCTGCTGGTAGAAGCTGGCCATCGCGCCCTGCGGGACGGTCACGCCCAGGTCGAGCTGCGCGCCGAGCAGGCCGCGCCGCGCCAGGATCTCCTTGACCACGGGGCCGAGCCCCGAGAACTCGGGCGTGTCCTTGAAGTCGAGCTTGAGCGGGGAGTTGTAGGTCACGCCGAGGCGGGTCCGGGCGGAGGGCTCCCAGAGCAGCCCGGCGTTGCCGCCGAACCCCCAGCTCTCGTCCTTCAGCTCGAGCTGGGCGTCCTTCAGCGCCGGGTTGACGTTGTTGATCGCGACGGTGTCGGTGAGAAAGCCGTACATCGCGTTGAGCGCCACGCCGAGCGAGACCGTGTCGCTGACCTTGAAGGCGATCGCCGGCATCGCCGACATCCCGATCAGCGCCGCCTTCTGGGCGTAGTAGCGCCCGGCCCAGTCCTCGTCGTACTCCAGTCCCAGCCCGAAGTTGGAGAAGACGCCGAAGCCGAAGGTGGCCTTCGGCGAGAGCTGGTGCGTGTAGAACAGGCTGGCCGCCGGCAGGAAGCCGACCGCGTTCCCCCCGTTGCCGCCGGAGGTCGTCGTCCGGCCGTCGTCCGCGAACTCGAGCGCCCCGTAGAGCAGCTGGCCGCCGACCAGCAGCTGCGAGCCGGCAAGCCGCGTCATGCCGGCGGGGTTGGTCAGGACCGTTCCCGGGTCCTGCGCGCGGGCGGCCCAGCCGGCCGCAGCCAGCCCGGTGTCCGGGGTGCCGACCTCGTAGAGGGTGAGGCCGCCGGCCGAAGCGGGCGCGGCGGCGGCGAGCGCGCACAGCAGCAGCGCGAACGGGCCAGGGCGGCGAACGGAATTCGACAGACGGAGAGAGGGGGTGCAACGGGACATGGCGGCTCCTTCGTGGACCTCGATCCGGCGGCCCCCGCGCGCCGGACGGGCTCTGCGCGGCGGGAGTATAGGCCAAGGCGGCGGGCCGGCCGACGCCGGTCCCGTCCGCAGCTCTGGAATCGGCTGGGAGGCAGGGTAACATGCCGGTTTCTCGCCCTCCCCCGGCCGCGCCGGGGGTTCCAGGAGACCTCGCCATGGCCGACCGGCTCGACCCCTTCCGCTCCCGCGCCACGCTCGCGACGCCGCACGGCGCCTACGCCTACTACGACCTTCACGCGCTGGAGCGCGCGGGACTCGGCCGGCTGGAACGGCTTCCCTACTCGCTGCGCGTGCTGCTCGAGGCGCTGGTCCGTCATCTCGACGAATTCATCGTGCACAGGGGCGACGTCGAGGCGCTGATGGCGTGGAAGGCGAAGTCGCCGGGGCAGGGCGAGCTGCCGTTCTTCCCGGGGCGCGTCGTGCTGCAGGACTTCACCGGCGTCCCCTGCGTCGTCGACCTGGCGGCGATGCGCGACGCGATGAAGGCGCTGGGCGGCGATCCCCGGGCGATCAACCCGGCCGTGCCGTGCGACCTGGTGATCGACCACTCGGTCCAGGTCGACTGGTTCGGCAGCGCCGACGCGCTGCGGCTGAACGTCGAGAAGGAGTTCGAGCGCAACCGCGAGCGCTACGAGTTCCTCAAGTGGGGCCAGAAGTCGTTCGACAACTTCCGCGTCGTCCCGCCGGCGACGGGGATCATCCACCAGGTCAACCTCGAGTACCTCTCGCCCGGCGTGCTGACGCGGGCGGAGGCCGACGGCTCGACGGTCGCCTTCCCCGACTCGCTGGTCGGGACCGACTCGCACACCACGATGATCAACGGGCTGGGCGTCGTCGGCTGGGGCGTCGGCGGGATCGAGGCCGAGGCGGTGATGCTCGGCCAGCCGGTCTACATGGTGACGCCGGAGGTGATCGGCGTGCGGCTCACCGGCCGGCTGGCGCCGGGTGCGACCGCGACCGACCTCGTGCTGACCGTGACCGAGATCCTGCGCAAGCGCGGCGTGGTCGAGAAGTTCGTCGAGTTCACCGGCCCGGGGATGGCCGACCTGTCGCTGACCGACCGCGCGACGATCGCCAACATGGCCCCCGAGTACGGCGCCACGATGGGCTTCTTCCCGATCGACACCCGGACGCTGGAGTACCTGGCGTTCAGCGGCCGGGACCCGAAGACGGTCGAACTGGTCGAGGCCTACTCCCGCGCCAACGGCCTGTTCTGGACTGCCGACGCGCCGGAGCCCGAGTTCACCGACCTGCTGCACCTCGACCTCTCGACCGTCGTGCCGTCGCTGGCCGGGCCGAAGCGCCCGCAGGACCGCGTCTTCCTCGGCGACGTCAAGAAGGGCTTCCGCGAGGCGCTGACGCAGCCGCCCTCGACGCGCGGGCTCGGCGTCGCGCCGGACAAGGTGGACAGCAAGGCGGTCGTGGCGCTCGGCCCCGGCGTCTCGCCGGAGATCCGCCACGGCGCCGTGGTGATCGCGGCCATCACCTCGTGCACCAACACCAGCAACCCCGACCTGATGATCGCGGCCGGACTGGTGGCGCGGAAGGCGTTCGCGCGCGGGCTCAACCGCAAGCCGTGGGTCAAGACCTCGCTCGCGCCGGGGAGCCGCGTCGTGACCGACTACCTCGACAGGGCGGGGCTGTCGAAGGACCTCGACGCGCTCGGCTTCCAGACCGTCGGGTACGGCTGCACGACCTGCATCGGCAACTCCGGCCCGCTCCCGGACGAGGTCGCCGCGGCGATCAAGGACGGCGACCTGGTCGTCGCCTCGGTCCTCTCCGGCAACCGCAACTTCGAGGGGCGCGTCCACGCCCAGGTCAAGGCCAACTACCTGGCGAGCCCGCCGCTCTGCGTCGCCTACGCGCTGGCCGGCACGGTCGATATCGACCTGCTGAACGAGCCGATCGGGCGCGGCAGCGACGGCCGCGACGTCTTCCTGAAGGAGATCTGGCCGACGACGGCCGAGGTCGCCGAGATCCGCGAGCGCGCCCTGTCCCCCGAGCAGTTCCGCGAGCAGTACGGCCGCGTCTTCGAGGGGACCGAGGCCTGGCGGAGGATCCCGGTGGCGGAGAGCGAGCTCTACGCCTGGGACGCGACCAGCACCTACATCCAGGACCCGCCGTTCTTCGTCGGGATGAAGCCGACTCCCCCGGGCGTCACGCCGATCCGGGGGGCGCGGGTCCTGGCCTTCCTCGGCGACTCGGTCACGACCGACCACATCTCGCCGGCCGGCTCGATCGCCAAGGACACCCCGGCCGCGAAGTACCTGGTCGCGAACGGCGTCCAGCCGGCCGACTTCAACAGCTACGGCTCGCGGCGCGGGAACGACCGGATCATGACGCGCGGCACCTTCGCCAACATCCGCGTCCGCAACCGGCTGGCCGGCGGCAAGGAGGGCGGCTACACGAAGGACATGAGCCGCACCGGCAACGGCGCGATCGTCGCGATCTTCGACGCCGCGCAGAACTACAAGGCCGAGGGGACGCCGCTCGTCGTGCTGGCCGGCAAGGACTACGGGATGGGCAGTTCGCGGGACTGGGCCGCCAAGGGGACCTTCCTGCTCGGCGTGCGGGCGGTGATCGCCGAGAGCTTCGAGCGGATCCACCGCAGCAACCTGGTGGGGATGGGGGTGCTGCCCCTCACCTTCCCGGCGGGCCAGTCGGCCGAGTCGCTGGGCCTGGACGGGACCGAGGTCTTCGACCTCAGCCTGCCGAGCCCGCTCACGCCGCGCTGCACGGCCGGCGTGACCGCGACCAGGGCCGACGGCACGAAGGTGCAGTTCGACGCGACCTGCCGGCTCGACACGCCGGTCGAGATCGTCTACTACGGCAACGGCGGGATCCTGCCGACGGTGCTGCGCAAGAAGCTCGACGAGCAGCGCGCCGCGGCGCGCTGAGAGGAGCCGAGACGGGGCCGTCGCCGGGGCCCGGACGCGGGCCGGCCTACGGCAGCGGTCCCGTGTTCTCCGCGCTGACCAGCCAGCAGTAGGTCCGCGGGCTGGGGCCGGCGGCGCCGGGGTCGAGATAGAAGGCGTCGCCGGTCCGCGCGATCTCCGGAAGGCTGCCGTTCGGCGCGGTGTCGCGGTGGACGGCGTAGAAGGTCACCGGGCCCGCGCCGGGCGAGGACTCCGGCACCTGCCAGTCGAGCCGCGCGCTGGCCCCCTGCCGGGTCACCCGCAGCGTCCCGCCGAGCGACGGCGGCGGCGCCAGTACCGGGCCGTAGAAAACCGTCGCCTTCCCCTCGCGCGACGCCCCGCCGCCGAAGAAGTGCGCGCCCACGACCAGGTCGGGGCGTCCATCGCCGTTGACGTCGCCGGCGCTGCCCAGCGAGTAGCCCAGCCGCGCGTCGAACGCTCCGCCCTCCGCGACGAAACCGGGGGACGGCTGAAGCCCGATCGCGCTGCCGAGGAAGAGGAACCCCTTCCCTTCGTCGGAGAACGAGCCGTCGTGCAGGAACGACCCGACCATCACGTCGGCGTAGCCGTCGCCGTTGTGGTCGCCGACGCCGGAGACCACGACGCCGAACGACGCGCCGGGCTGGTTCGCCTCGGCGGTCCAGGCCGGCGCGGCCGAGAGCCCGGCGGCCGAGCCGGCGTAGACGAAGGCGGCCCCTTCGTCGGCCTCGCCCCGGTCGTAGACCCGCGCCCCGACGATCACCTCGTCCCAGCCGTCGCCGTTCGTGTCGCCGGCCCCGGCAACCGACTGCCCGAACGCGGCCCCGGCCTGGCCCCCTTCCGCGCTCCAGGCCGGCGTCGACCCCAGCCCCGACGCGCGCCCGTGGAACACCAGGGCGCGCCCTTCCCCGCTCTCGCCGTTCGACCAGCCGGTGGCGCCGACGACCGCGTCGCCGTAGCCGTCGCGGTTGAGGTCCCCGGCCGCGGCGACCGAGAGGCCGAGCAGTTCACCCGCCTGCGTCCCGGTGAAGGTCCAGGCCGGCGTCGCCTGCAGCCCGCTCGCCGCGCCCAGGAACAGCTCGGCCTTGCCGGCGTCGGCCTGTCCGGCGTCCCAGTTGGCGGTCCCGATCAGCACGTCGTCGCGTCCGTCGCGGTTGACGTCGCCCGCGCCCGCGATCGCGATCCCGCAGGCGGCCTCGGCCTGGTTGCACTCCCAGGTCCACGCCGGCGTCGTCCTCGGCCCCGCGGCCGAGCCCAGGTACAGGAAGACGCGCCCCTCGTTGGCCTGCCCGTTGTCGAACGAGGTGGCCGAGACCAGCAGGTCGTCGAAGCCGTCGCCGTTGACGTCTCCCGCGCCCGCCACGCGGCGGCCGAAGAAGGCGCCGGCCTGGTTCCCTTCCATCGTCCAGAGCGGCGTGCTCGAGAGGCCGGACGGCGAGCCGGCGTAGACCAGCGCGCGCCCCTCGTCGAGCTGGCCGTTGTCGTACTGGTAGGCGCCGACGGCGAGGTCGTCGACGCCGTCGCCGTTGACGTCGCCGGCACGCGCCACAGAGACCCCGAGGAAGGCGTCCTGCTGGCCGCCCAGCACCGACCAGCTCGCGGGGCCGAGGTCCGCGTCCAGGCTCACCGGGTAGAGCGCGCCGGCGTCGTCGAACTCGATCGCCACGCCGGGACCGAGCGCCACGAGGCGGGCCGGCAACTCGCGGCCGAGCGCGTCGCGCGCGGAGGCCAGGCGGAAGACGTCCGTCCCGGCCGAGGCGGCGCGGCTCGAGCCGTCGATCCAGGCCGATGCTCCGGCGCCGTCCAGGGCGGGAAGCTCGACCCGCGCCAGGCCGTCCCAGCGTGCGGGAGGCGAGGCCAGTTCGAGGCGCCAGGCCCCGGCCAGAACGGAGGACGGGGCGAGGACGGCGGCGCAGGCGGCGCAGGCGAGGAGCCCGGGGAGCGGGCGCGGCGACATGGCGGCTCCGGATCCGAACGCCGGCCGGCGCGCGCGACGAAGAACGAACGGGCGCGCGCCAGCCGGGGGCCTCGCTCCCCGGACCGAGGCGTGGCCTGAATGTGCTGCGAGGAGGGCCGGCGCGCACGGCGAAATCGGCGCCCGGAAAGACCGCGGGCGGCCGGGGTCCGGCCGCCCGCGCGGTAGGTCGATCGCGGCCGGGGCTAGAAGCCCACGACCAGCGCCGTCGTGAAGA
This sequence comes from uncultured Acidobacteriota bacterium, assembly GCA_964476985.1. Lineage (GTDB taxonomy): Bacteria > Acidobacteriota > Polarisedimenticolia > J045 > J045 > JALOKP01. Next base: position 11,596 of record CAYZDB010000012.1, read on the forward strand.
TCGTGTCGAGCTTGTCCGCTTCCACTGCCACCGTCTTGCCCGTCTCGCCGCCGTAGCGGCCGAAGACCGGGAAATCGAGGGTGGCGGGCTCGTTGTCGTAGAGGAGGGTGAGTCCGACCTTGAGCGCGAGCAGCTTGTTCATCTGGACGGTCAGCGCGTTGTTCGAGTTGATCCGCCAGTCGCCCATCTCGAAGAAGTTCAGGAAGAGGGTGTCGACGGTCTGGAAGGACGCGTTCGGACTGAATTTCCAGTACCAGTCGGCGGTCACGGTGCCACCCAGGTAGTCGTCGCTGGTGTCGTCGGTGAAGCTCTCCCAGGTGTAGTTGATCCCGTAGCTGGACTTGAAGTGGCCACGGTCGTTCTCGTACCAGATGTTGCCGAGGCCGCCGCCGGCCAGGAGCCGCGAACTGAGCCCGGACGGCTCGTTGCGCTCCCAGCCGACCGCCCCGAACCAGTACATGCGCGCGCTGATCTTGTCCTCGAAACTGAGGGCCAGGACGTAACGCTCGGCGTTCACGGTCGTGAACGAGTCCTCGACGATCGCCCCGGGGACGGGCTCCCCCGTGTCATCGAAGACCTGGAAGTACCGCGTCTCGTCCGAGCGGGACCGGATCCCGAACGCGTAGAACTTGAACAGCGCGTCGGGCCAGCGGTACTCGAGCGTGTTGGCGAGGCTGATCGTGTTGGAATCGGCGTTGCCGGCGGTCAGGGTCCACGCGAGTTCGCCCTTGTCGGACCAGCCGAGCTTCGGCTTCTCCGCCTCCTGGGCCAGGACGGGCGCGAAGACGGCGGCCGCGAGCAGCGCGGCGACGGCGATCGGGATCAGGCGCTTCAGCATGTCGGTCGTTCCTTTCCTGGGGGTCAGCGCTTGTCGTCGTGCTCGAACAGCGCGTTGAACAGGAACCCGCCAGCCAGGCCGCCGACGATCGGCGCGACCCAGAACAGCCAGAGCTGGGAGAGGGCCCAGCCGCCGACGAAGAGCGCCGGCCCGGTGCTGCGGGCGGGGTTCACGGAGGTGTTGGTCACGGGAATGCTGATCAGGTGGATCAGGGTCAGGGCGAGGCCGATCGCCAGCGGCGCGAAGCCGGCCGGGGCCCGCTTGTGCGTCGAACCCAGGATGATCAGGAGGAAGAAGAGGGTCAGGACGATCTCGGCGACCAGCGCCGAACCCATCATGTAACCGCCCGGCGAGTGGGCCCCGTAGCCGTTGGCGGCGAAACCGCTGGCCACGGCGTCGAACCCCGCCTTGCCCGAGGCGATGAAGTAGAGGACGCCGGAGGCGGCGACCGCGCCCAGCACCTGGGACACGACGTACGGCAGGATGTCCGACGCCGGGAAACGCTTGCCGGCCCACAGCCCGAAGGTCACGGCCGGGTTGAAGTGGCCGCCGGAGATTCCGCCGACCGTGTAGGCCATCGTCAGGACCGTGAGCCCGAAGGCGAAGGCGACACCCAGCAGCCCGATCCCGAGCGCGTTGGCGGAGTCGGGGAACGCGGCGGCGAGCACGGCGCTTCCGCAGCCGCCGAAGACCAGCCAGAAGGTGCCGAAGAACTCGGCCGCACAGCGCGTGGACAGTTTCATCAATCCTCCCCTTGCGGTGTGGAGTGCGCTGGGTCCGGCTGCGCCCGGTCCCCACCGCGGCGGGGGATTACATGGTGCGCGCGGGCCGTTGTCAAGGCAGCCGGCCGGCGGCCCGCGATGCGCTACCGGCCCTGCCGTTTGACCCCGCCGTCGCGGTCGGTGAAGATCCGCGCGGCGCGTGCCCTTACGGAGGCTTACTGACATGGCGCAGCTCGTCGGGAAGGCGGTCGTGGCCCAGGGCGGCGGACCGACCGCGGTGATCAACCAGACCCTGGCCGGGGTCGCGCTCGAGGCGATGAAGCACCCGCAGATCACCCGCCTGTATGGCGCCGTTCACGGCGTGCGCGGGATCCTCAACGAGGAGTTCCTCGACCTCTCCCAGGAAACCCCGGCCAACCTGCTGCGGGTCGCGGGGGCGCCCAGCTCGGCGCTGCTCTCCACGCGCGACAAGCCGGACGAGGAGTACTGCCGGAAGCTGTTCCGCACGCTCAAGGCCCACGACGTGCGCTACTTCTTCTACATCGGCGGCAACGACTCCTCGGACACGGTCCGGATCGTCGCCGAGCAGGCCGCGAAGGACGGCTACGAGCTGCGCGCGGTCCACCTGCCGAAGACGATCGACAACGACCTGGTGGAGAACGACCACACCCCGGGGTTCCCCTCCGCGGCGCGGTTCGTGGCGCAGGCCTTCATGGGCGCCAACCTCGACAACCGCTCGCTCCCGGGGGTCTACATCGCGGTCGTGATGGGGCGCCACGCGGGGTTCCTGACCGCCGCCGGGGCCGCGGGCCGGACCTTCGAGGACGACGGGCCGCACCTGGTCTACCTGCCGGAGCGGCCGTTCTCGAAGGAGCGCTTCCTGGCCGACGTCGACGGCGTGATGAAGCGGCTGGGCCGCTGCATCGTGGCCGTCAGCGAGGGAGTGGCCGACGAGCAGCACCGGCCGATCGCGACCCTGCTGGCCGAGACGGTCGAGCGCGACGCCCACGGCAACGTCCAGCTCTCGGGATCGGGCGAGCTGGGCGACCTGCTCAAGGACCTGGTCAAGAAGGAGCTGAAGATCAGCCGCGCCCGCGCCGACACCTTCGGCTACCTCCAGCGCTCGTTCATGGGGGTCGTCTCCGACGTCGACCAGCGCGAGGCGCGCGAAGCCGGCGAGCGCGGCGTCCGGTACGCGATCTCGGGCGAGGCCAGCGGCTCGGTGGCGATCCGGCGGGTCGGCGACTACGCCGTCGACTACGCGCTGGTCCCGCTGTCGGCGGTCGCGGCGAAGACGCGCACGATGCCGGACGCGTTCATCGCCCCCGCGGCGAACGACGTGACGCCGGCTTTCCTGGACTACCTGCGGCCGCTGCTCGGCTCCGGCTTCCCCGAGACCGCGCGGCTGCTCGCGCCGCGGGTCGCCAGGCTGCTCGGCCCGTGACGCGCGCGCTGTTCTGGGACAACGACGGCGTCCTCGTCGACACCGAGCGGATCTACTTCGAGGCGACGCGCGACACGATGGCGCGGCTCGGGGTCGAGCTGACGCGCGAGCAGTACTACGACCTGTTCCTGGTCCAGGCGCGGGGGGCCTGGCACCTGGTGCGCGACGGGGCGCTGACGCCGGAGGAGGTCGCGCGCCACCGCGCCGAGCGCGACGAGCTGTACGCCTGGCGGCTGGCGCAGGAGTCGGCCGCCGTGCCGGGGGCGGAGGAGGTCCTGCAGGCGCTTCACGGCCGGCTCCCGATGGGGGTCGTGACGAGCAGCCGCCGGAGCCACTTCGAGATCATCCACCGCCGGACGGGGTTCCTCCGCTACCTCGACTTCGCGATCACGATCGACGAGTGCGCGCGCTGCAAGCCCGACCCCGAACCCTACCGGCGGGCGGCCGAGCGGGTCGGCCGGCCGCCCGGCGAGTGCCTGGCGATCGAGGACTCCGAGCGCGGGCTGGCCGCGGCGCACGCCGCCGGCGTCCCCTGCTGGGTCATCCCGACCGCGCTGACGGCGCACGGCGACTTCGCGCGGGCCGAGGCCGTGCTGGGCTCGATCGCCGAGGTGCCGCAGCGCCTGGCGGCGCGGCGCTGAGCTGAGCTGGGCGAGCCGGACCCGGCCCTCGGTCTCGCTCGCTACAGCCGCGCCTCGATCGCCCGGATCACCGTCTCGACGACCTTGACCCGGGCCCACAGCTTGTCGTTGGCCTCGACCACGGTCCACGGCGCGTGGGTCGTGCTGGTCTGGCGCAGCATGTCGCTGACCGCCGCGAGGTAGGGCGGCCACTTCCCGCGGTTCCGCCAGTCCTCCGCCGTGATCTTGTGGCGCCGGAGGGGCGACTGCTCGCGCCGGCGGAAGCGGGCCAGCTGCTCTTCCGGCGAGATGTGCAGCCAGAGCTTGACCACCACGGTCCCGTGCGAGACCAGCGCCCGCTCGAACTCGTTGATCTCCTGGTAGGCGCGCCGCCACTCGGCTTCGCCGGCGAACCCCTCGACCCGCTCGACCAGCACCCGCCCGTACCAGGAGCGGTCGAAGATCGCCCAGTGGCCGTCCTTGGGGATCTCGTTCCAGAAGCGCCAAAGGTAGTGGTGCGCCTTCTCCGCCACCGTCGGCGCCGCGATCGGGACCACGGCGTAGCCGCGCGGGTCGAGCGACTCGGTCAGGCGGCGGATCGCGCCCCCCTTCCCTGCCGCGTCCCAGCCCTCGAAGACGACCACCGCGGGCTGCCGCCGCGAGTAGCAGAGGAACTCCAGCTCGCGCAGCCGGGCCTGGGCCTTCTTCAGCCGCTTCGCGTACTCGTCGCGCTCGAGCCGGCGGGAGAGGTCGACCCGCGCCAGCGGCGAGTCCGGCGGGATCGGGGGCGGCGCCTTCAACGGGTCGGCCACGACGATCGGCTCGAGCGGATGGCCGGCCTCCGCGGCGTCGGGCAGCAGTTCCGGCGTCGGGACCGGGATCCCGCGCTGCTCGAGCGCGTGGCGCATCGCCTCCGCGACCGCGGCGAGCACCCGCACCCGCCGGTGGTTCTCGTCCTCGGCCTCGATCAGCGTCCAGGAGGCGCGGTGGGTGTGGGTTCGCGCCAGCATCTCCTCGGCCAGCGCGAGGCGCCGCGGGTAGGCGCGGTGCCGCTTCCAGTCCTCGTCGGAGACGCGCCAGCGCTGCGTCTCGTCCTTCGCCCAGGCCTTGAGCCGCCGCTTCTGCTCGCCCGGTCCGATGTGCAGCCAGCACTTCACGAGCGCGGCCCCGTCGTCGACGAGCTGGCGCTCGAACTCGCCGACCGCCTGCAGCTCGCGCTCCCAGCGCGCGGCGTCGAGCGTCCCTTCGTCGCGCTGGTTCCAGAGCAGGTAGTACCAGGAGCGGTCGAAGACCTCGATCCGCCCCCGGGCCGGCGTGCGGCGCCAGAAGCGCCACGGCCAGGGGCGCAGCCGGTCCTCTTCGGAGGAGGCGTGCGTGACGTGGACCCGCGTCGCCCGCGGGTCGAGGTGGTGCACCAGCTGCCCGATCGAATCGCCGCGGCCGGAGGAGAACCAGCCCTCGAACAGGACCAGCACGGGGATCCCGTGCTCGAGAATCGCCCGGTGCAGGATCGGCAGCTCGAGTTCGAGGCGGTCCATCGCCTCGCGGCAGGCCTTGTTCCCCAGCCGGGCCTTGAGGTCCAGGGTCTCGAGCATCGGCCGCGCCCTCCGGGGCCGGCGGCCCCGCCGCGGACACTGTAGCGGCGATCGCCGCCCGCGTGGGGACGGCCCGGGGCGGGCGCGGTAGACTGCGGAGGTCCTATTCGGGACCAGGGGAGCGGACGGACCGTGAGCCTCGACAGTCGTTCCGCCGCGCGGCCGGGCGCGGGCCGCGCCGCGCTGGCGCTGCTGCTCGCGGCGCTCTTCGCCCCGGCCTGCTCGGTGCAGAAGCTGGCCGCCGACCGGCTGGGCTCCGCGCTCGCGTCGGGGCAGTCGGTCTACGCCACCGACGACGATCCGGAACTGGTCGGCGACGCGCTCCCGTTCGCGCTGAAGACGATCGAGAGCCTGCTTGCGGTCTCGCCGGAGAACCCGGACCTGCTGCTCTCGGCGGCCAGCGGTTTCACCCAGTACGCGTACGCCTACCTGCAGTGCGAGGCCGACTACGCCGAGGCCGCCGACCTGGCACGGGCGACCCAGCTGCGCGGACGGGCGACCCGGATGTACCGCCGGGCCCTGGGGTACGGCCTGGCCGGGCTCGACGCCCGGCATCCCGGGTTCCGCGCCGCGCTGCGTCGCGACCCCGCCGCCGCGCTGGCGAAGACCGCGGCGGCCGACGTCCCCCTGCTCTACTGGACCGGCGCGGCCTGGGGGGCGGCGATCGCGAGCGCCAAGGACGACGCCGACCTGGCCGCCGACCTGCCGACGGTCGAGGCGATCATGACCCGCGCCCGCGCGCTCGACCCCGACTGGGGCGAGGGCGCGATCCACGACTTCTTCATCAGCTGGGAAGGGGGCCGCCCGGCCGCGGCCGGCGGTTCGCCGGCCCGGGCGCGCGCGGCCTTCGACCGCGCCGTCGCCGCCTCGGGCGGGCGGCGCGCCGCCCCTTACGTGAGCTACGCCGAGACCCTCTCGGTCGCGAACCAGGACCGCCACGAGTTCACGGACCTGCTCGGGACCGCGCTGGCGATCGACCCCGACGCCGTGCCCGCGCAGCGCCTCGCCAACCTGATCGCCCAGAAGCGCGCGCGCTGGCTGCTCGCGCGCCAGGACGAGCTGTTCATCGAGTGACCGCGCCAAGGACCGACCCGATGCCGACGACCGCTTCCCGCTCCCTCGCCCGCGCCGTGGCGCTGCTCGCCGCGCTCGCCGCGCTGCCGTCCGCTTCCGCCCAGACCGTGATCAAGATGGCGACGCTGGTCCCGCAGGGGTCCAGCTGGCACCAGGCGCTGCAGGAGATGGCTGCCGACTGGCAGAAGCTCTCCGGCGGCAAGGTCACGCTGCGGCTCTATCCCGGCGGCGTCGCCGGCGACGACAACGACGTCGTGCGCAAGCTGCGGCTGGGGACCCTGAATGGCGCGCTCGTCAGCGGCACCGGGCTGCAGGACGTCGACCGCAGCGTGCTGGCGCTGCAGATCCCGCTGGCCTACGCCAACTACGCCGAGTTCGACTGCACGCGGGAGAAGATCGCCCCGGCGCTCGAGCAGGCGCTCGAGGCGAAGGGATTCGTGCTGCTGGGCTGGACCGACGGTGGCTTCGTCCACTTCTTCGCCAAGTCGCCGGTGCGGGTCCCCGACGACCTGAGGAAACAGAAGCTGTTCGTCTGGGCCGGCGACGACCTGCTGGTCGAGCTGTGGAAGAAGGCGGGCTTCAACCCGATCCCGCTCCCCTCGACCGAGATCTCGACCGCGCTCCAGACCGGGCTGGTCACCGCCATCCCGGCCCCGCCGCAGGCCGCGGTCCTGCTGCAGTGGTACAACCAGGCGAAGAACATGACCGACATCAACTGGGGGATCCTGCTCGGCGCGATCGTGGTCACCAAGGACACCTGGGAGAAGATCCCGGCCGACGTCCGCCCGGCGCTCCGGGAGTCGGCGCGGCGAACCGCCGCGCGGCTCTCGCAGCTGACGCGCGAGACCGAGCCGAAGGACGTCGCCGCGATGACCCAGCGCGGGCTGACGGTGGTGAAGCTCGACGCCGCGGCGCTGCAGCAGTGGCGCAACGTGGTCGAAGGGGTCTACCCGTCGATCCGCGGCAAGTTCATCCCGGAGCAGGCGTTCGACGCCGGGCTGAAGGCGCGCGACGCCTGCCGCGCGGGCGGGAAGGCCACCGGTCCTTGAGCGCGCGGCCGGCCATCGCGCGCGCCGGGGAGTGGCTGCTCGCCGCGCTCTTCCTGCTGCTCGCGCTGCTGCCGCTGATCGACATGCTCGGCCGGCCGCTGGCCGGGTTTCACGTCCCGGGCTCGGCCAGCTACATCCACCAGCTCACCTTCTACCTGACCTTCCTGGGCGGCCTGGTCGCGACCTGGTTCCGCAAGCACCTGACGCTCTCGACCGCCGAACTGCTGCCGGAGGGCCGGCCGCGGAAGGCCGCGCATCTGCTGGCCGGCGCGACGGCGGCGGCGGTCTGCGCCGTGCTCACCTGGGGCGCGGCCGGCGTCGTGATGGCCGAGCGCGAGCTGGGGAGCACGCTCTCGTTCGGGCTCCCGGTCTGGGTCGGCGAGCTGGTCATGCCGCTCGGCTTCGCGGGGATGGCGCTGTCGTTCGCCTGGCTGGCGGCGCCACGCTGGGACGGCCGGCTGCTCGCGCTCGGCGCCGCGGGGGCGGTCTTCCTGCTCGCTTTTGTGACCCCCGCGTCGCCGCTCGTCTGGCTGCTCGGCGCGCTGCTGCTGGCCTCGCTGCTGCTGGGGATGCCCGTGTTCGCGGCGATGGCCGGACTCGCGGCGCTGCTGTTCTGGAAGGACCAGGTCCCGGTCTCCGCCGTCACGGCCGAGATCTACCGGCTGGTCGCGTCGCCTACCCTGCCGGCGATCCCGCTCCTGACCGCGACCGGCTTCGTGCTGGCCGAAACCCGGGCCGCCGAGCGCCTGGTGCGTTTCTTCCGCGCGCTGTTCGGGTGGATGCCGGGGGGCGTGGCGGTGCTGGTGGCCGCGGTCTGCGCGCTCTTCACCGCCTTCACCGGCGGCTCGGGCGTGACGATCATCGCGCTCGGCGGCCTGGTGCTGCCGATCCTGCTGCGCGACGGCTACCCCGAGCGCTTCTCGCTGGGCCTGGTCACCGCGTCCGGGAGCCTGGGGCTGCTCTTCCCCCCGTCGCTGCCGGTCATCCTCTACAGCGTCGTGGCCAAGGTCCCGGCCGACCAGCTGTTCATCGGCGGCCTGATCCCCGGCTTCCTGCTGCTGCTGCTGGTCGCGGCCTGGGGGCTGGTGGTCGGCGGCCGGGTCGGCGCCGACCGGCAGACCTTCTCCGGGCGCGAGCTGCTCGCCGCGGCGCTCGCCGCCGGCTGGGAGCTGTCGATCCCGATCGTGATGATCGGGCTGTTCGCGAGCGGCATCGCCTCGCTGCTGGAGACCGCCGCGTTCGCCCTGGCCTACACCGTCTGCTTCGCCTGCTTCGTGCAGCGCGACCTGTCGTTCGGGCGCGACCTGCCGCGGGTCATGACCAAGGCCGCAGCGCTGGTCGGAGCGGTGCTGATCCTCCTGGCCAGCGCGCTGGGCCTGACCTCGTGGCTGGTCGACGCGCAGATCCCGGACGCGCTCCTGGCCTGGGTCCAGGCCCACGTCTCGTCGCCGGTCGTCTTCCTGCTGGTGCTGAACGTGGTGCTGCTGGTGCTCGGCAGCGTGCTCGAGATCTTCTCGGCGATCGTCGTGCTGACGCCGCTGGTGGTGCCGCTCGGCGCGGCCTTCGGGATCCACCCGATCCACCTCGGCGTGATCTTCCTGGCCAACCTCGAGCTGGGGTTCCTCTTCCCGCCGGTGGGACTGAACCTGTTCCTGTCGTCCTCGCGCTTCGAGAAGCCGATGACGGTGCTCTACCGCGCCGTCGTGCCCTTCCTGCTGATCCTGGGACTGGGGGTACTGCTGATCACCTACGTCCCCTGGATGTCGCTCGGGCTGCTCGAGTGGCTGGGGCGGAGCTAGGGCACGGAACCCGGCCCGTTACGGGTCGTCGTCGGCCAGCTCGAACCCGATCCCGCGAGCGGGACGGTCGGCCCGTCGCCTGAGTTCGCGGTATTCTCTTGCGACGTAGTCTCCTCGATGGAGGGAGCGACCGATGTCG
>CAYZDB010000013.1:0-20068 GCA_964476985.1 uncultured Acidobacteriota bacterium
CGCGGCCAGCTCGACAACGCACGCAAGCTCGCCGCTGACGTCTCGCGCCGCGCCAGGTCCGGTGAGCTTGCCCGCGCCGACCAGCACCAGGCCGATGGTGCCGTGGCCGCGGCGGAGGCGGGACTGGCGCAGGCCGAGGCTGCGGCCACGGCGGCGCTGCAGCAGGTCAAGGCCTTGTCTGGGGGCGCAATCGGGACGACCCCCGCGGTGATGGCCGCTGCCGAACCGGAGCCCGCCGCGACCGAGGCGCAGCCCGCTCACTCCGCGCTCGTCCTCTCCGCGCTGCCGACGACCGGCCCCGGCGAGCGCCTGACGATCGACCTGGGGGGCCGCCCGCCGCGCACCTACGGCGGCCACCTCGACGAGCTGGCGCGCGACCTGGACGCGGCGCGCGCCGCGGGCCGGGCCGTCGCGCTGGTCGTGCGCACGCGCGGCCGGAGCGAGCGGCTCAAGGAAGTGCTGGACGCCAGCGCGGTCCCCTGCCGCGAGGCCGACGAGGACCAGCCGTGGGCCCCCGCGCCGGGCGAGATCGTGCTGGCCCACGGCGCGCTCGAGCGCGGCGTCGAGTTCGGCCACGACGGCCCGCTGCTGCTCTCCGAGGCCGACCTCTTCGGCGCCGACCCGCCGCCGCCGCCGTCGAAGAAGCGGCGCGGCGCCGAGGCCTTCCTCTCCGACCTGCGCGACCTGAAGGAAGGCGACCTCGTCGTCCACGTCGACCACGGGATCGGCCGCTACGCCGGGCTGACGCGCCGCCCCGGCACGGGCGACGAGATGCTGCTGCTCGAGTACGCGGCGGGCGACCGGCTGTTCGTCCCCGTGACGCGGCTCGACCTGATCCAGAAGTACGCCGGCGGCGAGCAGGTCCTGATGCCGCTCGACCGGCTCGGCACGCCGGGCTGGGACAAGCGCCGCGCCAAGGTTGGCGCGGCCGTGAAGGAGATGGCCGGCGAGCTGCTGCAGCTCTACGCCCAGCGCCGCGCGGTCCGCGCCCCGGCCTACGGCCCCGACTCGACCTGGCAGCGCGAGTTCGAGTCGGCCTTCCCGCACGACCTGACCGCCGACCAGTCGTCCGCGCTGTCCGACATCAAGTCCGACCTGTCCGAGCCGACGCCGATGGACCGCCTGCTGTGCGGCGACGTCGGCTACGGCAAGACCGAGGTCGCGCTGCGCGCGGCCTTCAAGGTCGTCCAGGAAGGGGGCCAGGTCGCGGTCCTGGTCCCGACCACGGTCCTGGCCTTCCAGCACCTGACGACGATGCGCGCGCGGATGGCGAGCTGGCCGGTGCGGGTCGAGATGATCTCGCGCTTCGTCTCGGCCGCCGACACGAAGAAGATCCTCGACGACGCCGCGAAGGGCGAGGTCGACATCCTGATCGGCACCCACCGCCTGCTGTCGAAGGACGTCCGCTTCAAGAAGCTGGGCCTGCTGGTCGTCGACGAGGAACAGCGCTTCGGCGTGCGCCACAAGGAGGCGATCAAGAAGCTCTCGCTGGGGGTCCACTCGCTGGCGATGAGCGCGACCCCGATCCCGCGCACGCTGCAGCTCTCGCTGGCCGGGGTGCGCGACCTCTCGGTGATCGAGACCCCGCCCCGCAACCGGCTGGCGATCCAGACCCACCTCGCCCCCTGGTCGCCGTCGCTGGTGGCGGCCGCGATCCGCAACGAGATGCGCCGCGGCGGGCAGGTCTACTACATCACCCCCCGGGTCGCCGGGATCGAGCAGGTCGTGAGCAACCTGCGCGAACTGGTGCCGGAGGCCTCGATCGTCCACGCCCACGGCCAGATGCCCGAGGGCCAGCTCGAGCGGGTCATGCTGCAGTTCGTGCGCGGCGAGGCCGACGTGCTGGTGGCGACGACGATCATCGAGAACGGCCTCGACATCTCGCGCGCCAACACGATCCTGGTCAGCCAGGCCCACCGCTTCGGGCTGTCGCAGCTCTACCAGATGCGCGGCCGGGTCGGCCGCGCGGACCAGCGCGCCTACGCCTACCTCTTCATCCCGCCGCGCCGCGAGCTGACGCCGGAGGCCCGGCAGCGGCTGGCCGCGCTGGTCGAGTTCTCCGAGCTGGGCGCCGGCTTCCGGATCGCGGCGATGGACCTCGAGATCCGCGGGGCGGGCGAGTTCCTCGGCGCGCGGCAGTCGGGCCACATCACCGCGGTCGGCTTCGAGATGTACGCCGAGATGCTGGAGAAGGCCGTGCGCCGGCTGCAGGGGCTGCCGCTGCCGGAGGCCCCGGAGCCGGTCACGATCAACCTGGGCCTGCCCGCCTTCATCCCGGAAGAGGCGATCCCGCACCCCGGCCAGCGGCTCGAGATCTACAAGCGGCTCTCGCGCGCCGACACGGTGGACGAGATCCGCGCGATCATGGAGGAGGCCGAGGACCGCTTCGGCCGGCTGGGCGAGCCGGCGCGCAACCTCTTCCGCCAGGCCGAGCTGCGGGTGCTGGCGCAGGAGCAGGGGGCGGTTTCGATCGACTGGGCCGGCGACGCCGTGGCGGTGCGCTACGGCGAGCGGCCCAGGGTGGACGGCGAGCGCGTGATCCAACTGCTGCAGCGCGACGACCAGGTGCGGATGACCGCCGCCGGCGTGCTGCGGCTGAAGGTCTCCGACCCGCGCGCCGACCGGATCGCGGCAGCCTCGCTGGCGCTGCGGAAGCTGGCGTCGTGAGGCGCCCGGGCCGTTCCGGGCGGCTCGCGCTGCTGGCGCTCGCCGCGCTGGCCGCCGCGGGTTGCGGCGGTCGCGAGCCGTCCGCGCCGGCCGCGGCGCCGGCCCCGCGCAGCACGACCCTGACCGAGGCACAGCTCGATCGCTACCTGCTGCGCGAGACCGGCCTCGACCCGCGCTCGATCGACCCCGCCGCGCGCACCCGGCTGCGCGAGGAGCTGGTGGCCGAGGCGCTGTTCGCCGACGCGGCCGAGGCGCAGGGGCTCTACGCGCCGATCGACGCGATCGACGACGGGACGCGGCGGCTGATCGCGCTGGGCGCGGCCGGCACGCCGGAGGAGCTGCGCGCCGACGCGCTGCGCCGCGTGCTGGCGCAGATCTACGAGACGACGGTGCTGATGCCGGAGGTCCAGGTCGACGAGGCCGAGGTCGAACGCGAGCTGGCGGCCAGCCGTCCCGCCGACCGCGGCGAGCAGGTCACCTTCCGGCAGCTGCTGGTCGACAGCCGGGTCAAGGCCAACGCGGCGCTCGAGCGCCTCCGGCGCGGCCGCGAGACCTTCCAGGACGTGGCGGGGCAGGTCTCGCAGGCGCCCGATCGGGGGGCCGTCCAGGTCCGCCAGCTCTCCCAGCTCCCGGAGCCGGCAGCCCAGGTCCTGAAGAAGCTGAAGCCGGGGGAGCTGAGTCGTCCGGTCGAGATCGAGGGGTCATACTACTTGTTCCGGCTCGAGGACCGCCGGCCCCCCCCGGGGCCCGGCGCGCGGGAGCGCGAGGCCGCCCGCGAACGGGTCTTCGAGCGGAAGTTCGGGGCCCTCCGGGCGGCGCGGATCCAGGCGCTGGCGGCCGCGGCCGCCGCGCCCGCACCCGCCCCGGCCCCCTGAACCGGACCCGCGCACGGAACGAGGAGACCCCCCGATGTCGTGGCCGCTGCTCTTTGCCGCCCTGGCCGTTGCCCAGGCCGAGACGCCTCCCCCGCCCCCGCCGCCCCCCCCGCCGGCCGGCCAGGAACAGCCGGCCGCGCCGGAGGCCAAGCCGGACGCGAAGCCGGACGCGAAGAAGGAAGAGGAACCGCCCCCGGAGGTCCTGCGCGGCACGACGGTGGGCGGGACGCGCCTGCCGACGCAGCCCGGCGGGAGTGCGGCCCCGGCCGCCCCCGGCAGCCCGAGCGCCTCGCCCGGCGGCCCGACCGCCACCGGTCCCGCGTCCGGCCCCCGCGCCGAGGAGATCCGGGTCGAGGAGATCGTCGCCTGGGTGAACGACGACGTCGTCCTGCTGTCCGAGCTGCGCACGACCGAGCAGCAGGCGCTGTCGGCGGTGATGAAGGGCAAGCGGATCTCCTCCGGCGAGATGTCGGCCAAGGTGGCGGAGGTCCAGAACCAGATGCTGATGTCCCTGATCAGCAACCGCCTGCTGGTCCAGGAGGCCGAGCGGCTCTACGACGTCAACGAGATCGGCAAGGACCTGATCAAGCGCTGGCGCGAGCGCAACGACGTCAAGTCCGACGAGCAGTTCGACCGGATCCTGAAGGACGAGCTGCACATGTCGCGCGCCGACCTGCAGGACAAGCTGATCTCGGGCGCGGCGCCCGACTACGTGATCGACACCCAGGTCACGCGCTCGATCTCCGTCTCGGACAAGGAAGCGCGCCAGTACTACGACGACCACCGCGCCGAGTTCCTCACGCCCGGCCAGGTCACGTTCCGCGAGATCGTGCTGCTGGCCGAGTCCAACGAGCAGAAGCGCGCGCGGATGGACGAGGCGGTCGACCTGGTCGAGCAGGCCAAGCGGGGGGCCGACTTCGCGAAGCTGGTCGAGGCGGAGTCCGAGGGGCCGTCGAAGTCGCTGGGCGGGCTGATCGGCCCGGTCGCGCCGTCCGACCTCGCGGAATCGGTGGCCGAGGCGATCGTCAAGACCCCGGTGGGCCAGGTCGTGGGGCCGATTCCCACGCCGATCGGCTGGCAGATCGTCAAGATCGAGCAGAAGCTCGACGAGAAGGTCACGCCCTTCGAGCAGGCGCGCGCGCGCTGCGAGGAGGCCGTGCGCCAGGAGAAGTTCCCCGTCGTCTACGAGAACTTCATGAACGGGCTCTGGGACGCGGCAACGGTCGAGGTCCGCAAGGACTACCAGTCGCGCATGCCGAAGAACATGCAGGGAAAGGTCGTGTTCCGCTGAGGGGCGGCCGGCCGTAGTCAGGGGGACCCCCCCGTGCTATGGTCCCGCCCGGAATCGGCCCGGAGGTCGGTCACCGTGGAGCAGAAGTCCGAAAGGCGCCCGCCCGCCGAGCGGCGCGCGCACTCCGCCGGCGCCGCCGCCGACGAGGCGCGCCGCAAGCCGCTTCCTCCCGAGAAGACGCACGCCGAGGAGTTCTACTACCTCAAGCAGATGGGCTCGAAGACCGTGATGGTCTTCGTGCTCGAGGATGGCGAGACGCTCCGCGGCCGCGTCGAGTGGTACGACCGGGACTGCGTCAAGGTCCACCGCGACGATGGGCCCAACCTGTTGCTCTACAAGCGCCACATCAAGTACGTCCACAAGGAAGGCGAGGACAGGTCGGACGAATGAACGAGACCAGGCCGACGGCCGGCGAGACGCGCGATGCGGATCGGCCGGCCCTGGCAATCACGCTGGGCGACCCGTGCGGTATCGGGCCCGAGATCGTCCTCAAGGCACTCGCGAACGAGAAGGCCGCGGCAGCCGCGCGGCTGATCGTGATCGGCGACGAGGGTTGCATGCGCCGCGCCGCGCGCGACCTGAAGCTGCGCTGGCCGTTCGGCGCGGTGCTCCAGGAGCCGCCGACCTCGCGTCGCTGGGAAAAGCCGCAGCTGCTCGACCTGGGCAACGTCGAGGACGGGCTGCGCCCCGGGCAGGTCTCGGCCGCGGCCGGGCGCGCCGCCGGCGAGGACGTCGAGTTCGCCGCGCGGATGGCGCTGTCCGGCGCCGTCGACGGGGTCGTCACGGCGCCGCTCAACAAGGAGTCGCTCCAGCTCGCGGGCTTTCCCGATCCCGGCCACACCGAGATGCTGGCCCGGATCGCGGGCGTCAAGAAGGTCGCGATGCTGTTCTGGTCCGAGGAGCTGTCGGTCGCGCTGCTGACCACGCACGTCTCGATGCGCGACGCGCTGGCCAAGGTGACCCGGGCCCGCGTGCTGGCCCAGCTCGAGCTGCTCGACGCCGAGTGGCGCCGCTTCTTCGGCAAGCGGCCGCGGATCGGCGTCGCCGCCCTCAACCCGCACGCGGGGGAAGGGAACCGCTTCGGCCACGAGGAGACGCGCGAGATCATTCCCGCGATCGGCGCGGCGGCGGCGAAGGGGCTGGCGGTCTACGGCCCGGTCTCGGCCGACGCGATCTTCATCCAGGCGCGGCGCGGCGACTTCGACGTGGTGCTGGCGCTCTACCACGACCAGGCCACGATCCCGATCAAGCTGCTGACCGGCCGGCGCGCGGTGAACGTGACGGTCGGGCTGCCGTTCGTGCGGACCTCGGTCGACCACGGCACGGCGATGGACATCGCCGGCAAGGGGGTCGCGTCCGAGGAGAGCATGGTCCAGGCGATCGTCGTCGGGGCCACGCTGGCGCGCGCGCTGCGCAACGGCGGCGGCGCGAAGGCGGCGCGGGGGCCGAGCGGCCTGTAGCGGTGCTAGGGCATCGTGCGCTGCACGAGCGCCAGCAGCTCGGCGTGCAGCGCCGCCGGTCCGGCCACGATGTCGCCGCGCGCGAGCACCGCGCCGCCCCCCCGGAAGTCGGTCACCACGCCGCCGGCTTCCTCGATCAGCAGCGCCCCCGCGGCGAGGTCCCACGGCCCCAGCCCCTCCTCCCAGAACCCGTCGAGCCGCCCGCACGCGACGTACGCCAGGTCGATCGCCGCCGAGCCGGCGCGCCGCACGCCGGCGGTCTCGACGACGACCTCGCGGAAGGCGGCCAGGTAGAGCTCGAGCCGCTCGAGCCGCCGGAACGGGAAACCGGTCCCGACCAGCGCGCGGCGCAGCCCGGGCCGCGCGGAGACCGCGATCGGCCGGCCGTCGAGCGTGGCGCCGCGCCCGCGCGCCGCCGCGAACAGCTCGCCGCGCGAGGGGTCGAGCACGACGCCGGCCTGCAGCGCCCCGCCCGCCGCGCACGCGACCGAGATCGCGTAGACCGGGAAGCCGTGCAGGAAGTTGGTCGTGCCGTCGAGCGGGTCGACGATCCAGAGCGGGCCCGGCGCGTCGAGCGCCGCCCGCTCCTCTTCCTCCGCCAGGATCGCGGCGCCGGGCGAGTCGGCGCGGATCGCCGCGGCGATCGCGCGCTCGGCGGCGCGGTCGGCCTCGGCGCCGAAGTCGTGCCGGGCCTTCTCCTCGATCGCCAGCGTGGCGCGGGCCGCGAAGTGCGGGGCCAGCGCGGCGGCCCCGGCGCGGGCCGCGCGCTCCGCGGTGCGGAGCAGGTCGCCGGGGTCAGGCGCGCTCACCGGGGGCGCCGCGCGCTCAGGCGGGAGGCGGCGCGACGGCCACCTGCGACGCGGCCAGGTCGACCAGGACCCGGAAGCGCTTGAAGGCGTCGCTCCCCAGGATCCAGCCCACGCCGGCCAGCCCCAGCGTCATCGCCAGCATGTCGGGCAGCACGCCGAAGCGCGCCTCGAACGGGAAGCCGCCCAGCTCGACGGGCGCGCGCACCGTGTCGGTCGTGAAGCGCCCGAAGCCGGGGTAGAAGTCCTCGGCCTCGCCGTCGGAGGGCAGCTCGGCCGCGAGCTCGGCCGGCATGTAGGAGAGCTTCGCCCCGCTGTCGAGGAAGCCCGAGACCGCCTCGCCGCCGCGGCGGAAGGTGACGATCGGAATCCCCATCACGCGCCGCGTCGGGACCGCGGCCCCTTCGAACGGGATCGGCGTGCGCGAGAAGGCGATCGTGCCGTGGTTCCAGTCGAACAGGAACGGCCCGGCGTGCAGCACGTCGGCGCCGAGCAGCGCGTCGATCGGCGTGCCGACCATCTCGGACAGGCCGGCGGCGGTCAGCCCCATCACCGAGCGCTGCAGCGGACGCTGCGCGCCGAGCAGCCAGACCGGCTGCTCGCCGATGCTGACCGGCGAGCCGGTGTCGATCAGGCAGCGCTTGCCGTCGATCCGGGCGATCGGGTGGTCGTCGAAGATCTCGAGCGGACAGGTCTCCATGGCAGCCCTTTCGCGGGGATTCTACAGCGGGCTACGCCCGCGGGTGGGCCTGGTCGTAGACCTCGAGGATCCGCTCCAGCGAGACCTTCGTGTAGCGCTGGGTCGTCGAGAGCCGCGCGTGTCCCAGCAGCTCCTGGATCGCGCGCAGGTCCATCCCCGACTCCAGCAGGTGGGTCGCGAACGAGTGCCGCAGCAGGTGCGGGTGGACGCCACGCACCAGCGCCGCGCGCTCGACGGCGGCGTCGAGGATCCGGCGCACCGAGCGGTCGGTCAGCCGGCCGCCGCGCTGGTTCAGGAAGAGCGCCTCCTCGCCGGACTTCTCGCGCAGCGGCGCGAAGGCGGCCAGGTAGGCCCGGACTGCCGCCGCCGCCTTGCGCCCGAACGGCACGATCCGCTCCTTGCGCCCCTTGCCCAGCACGCGCGCCGTGCGATCGGTGAAGCCCACGTCGTCGAGGTCCAGCCCGACCAGCTCGGACACTCGCAGCCCGCAGGCGTAGGTCAGCTCGAGCAGCGCGCGGTCGCGCAGCCCGGCCGGCGTCGCGGGGTCGGGGGCCTCGAGCACGGCCTGCACGTCCTCGACGTCGAGCCGCTCGGGGAGGCGCTCGGGGCGCTTCGGGTTCTTCACCGTGGCGGCGGGGTTGTCGTCGGCCAGGCCCTCGCGCCCCAGCCAGCGGAAGAAGGTGCGAGCCGCGGAGAGCCGCCGCCCCACCGTCGCCGGCGCGAGGCCGCGCGCGTGCATGTCGGCGACCCAGGAGCGGACCGCGCGCGCGTCGACCGTCTCCAGCGGGAAGTCGGCGGCCGGGTCGTCGTCGCCGGCCAGGAAGGCCAGCAGGTCGGACAGGTCCTTGGCGTACGAACGGACGGTGTGCGGGCTCTGGTCCCGGTCCAGGGCGAGGACGTCGAGGAATTCCTGGATCCTGTCACGCACCGTGCCGGCGATGCTACGACGAGGTCAGACCGTCTGCGAGGGCTTCCGCTGGCAGCCGCCGTCGATCCACATGATCAGGCGGCGCACCTGGTCGGAGGAGGCGACCGCCCCGGCGCCGTGCCGGCGCTCGTTGTCGACGTGGCGCGGCAGCGCCTCGGCCAGCACGTCACGCACCTTGTGCGGGTTGTAGCCGGCCTCGATCAGCTCGACCGCCACGCGCCAGTCGGGGAGCGGCGAGGCGGCCCAGGCGCCGAACGCGCCCAGCAGGTCCGCGCCGGCCATCAGCGCCCGCGCCATCAGCGTGTGCGCGCGCGAGGTCACCTCCGGTGCCTGCTCGGTTTCTTCCTCGGCCCACTGCAGCGCGAGCGCGGCGTGGTGGGACGCGCGCTCCGGGTTGCCCAGCAGCAGCAGGTAGCCCTCGGCCAGCAGCAGCGCGGTCTCGGCCTCCTGCGGCAGGTCCTCTTCCATCTCCTCGAGCGCGCGCAGCACGGCCTCGTTCTGGCCCATCCGCGAGTGGCAGAGCGCGATCTGCGAGAGCAGGAAGCGCCGCCCCGCGGCGTCGTCCGAGGAGCGGGTCCGGTCGAGCTCGCGACGGAGGACGCCGACCGCCTCTTCGCCGCGCCCCTCCGCCAGGCGGCGGGCGACCTCGAACGAGGCGGCGAAGTAGGCGTCCGAGCGCCGGCGGGCGGGCACGTCGGGCGAGCGGCTCATCCACGACCTCCTGGTGCTTCGGCAGGCGTGTGTCCCGCCGGGGCGGACGGGGCGCGCCGACCCGGGGGAGTTCGCTGGGAAAGATAAGTCGAGAGGACCGAGAGCGCCCGTTCGGACAGGGCCGCCTTGCGCTCGCGCTTGCCGCGGGGGGGGTCCGGCAGGGGCGGCAGCAGCCCGAAAGCGATGTTCGTCGGCTGGTAATGCGCCGGGTCGGCCCCGGCCACGTAGCGCTGGAGCGCGCCCAGCGCGGTTTCCGGCGGGAAGACCGGGGGCTCCTCCCCTCGCAGCAGGGCCAGGGCCCCGAGCCCGGCGACCAGCCCCGAGGCGGTCGACTCGGTGTACCCCTCGACCCCGGAGATCTGCCCGGCGAAGAAGAGGTCGGCCCGCGCCCGGGCCTGGAAGGTCGGGAGCAGGACGCGCGGGGCGTTGATGAAGGTGTTGCGGTGGATCATCCCGAGCTTGACGAACTCGGCCTGGGCGAGCCCCGGGATCATCCGGAAGACCCGCGGCTGCTCGCCCCACGCGATCCGGTTCTGGAAGCCGACCATGCTCCAGTGAGTGGCGGCCAGGTTGTCCTGGCGGAGCTGGACCACCGCCCACGGGCGGCGGCCGGTGCGGGGGTCGGTCAGGCCGACCGGCTTCATCGGCCCGAAGCGCAGCGTGTCGCGGCCGCGCAGCGCCAGCTCCTCGATCGGCAGGCAGCCCTCGAACAGCAGCTCGCGGTCGAACTCGTGGAGGTCGGCCGCCGTCGCCTCCATCAGCGCGTCGTAGAACGCGTCGTACTCCTCGCGCGTCATCGGGCAGTTGAGGTAGTCGGTCCCCGCCCCCTTGCCGTAGCGCGAGGCGCGGAAGGCGATCCCGAGGTCGATCGAGTCCCCCTCGATCACCGGGCTGATCGCGTCGTAGAAGGCGAGGCTGGCCTCGCCGGTGAAGGCCGCGATCGCGCGGGCCAGCGGTTCGGAGCAGAGCGGGCCGGCGGCGACGATCGCCGGGCCGTCGCCGGGGATCTCGGTCACCTCCTCGCGCACGATCTCGACCAGCGGGTGCTCCTCCAGCGCCCGGGTCACGCGCCCGGCGAACAGCTCGCGGTCGACCGCCAGCGCGGCGCCGGCCGGCAGCCGCGCCGCCTCGGCGCAGGCCATGACCAGCGAGCCGGCGGCCCGCAGCTCGGCCTTGAGCAGGCCGTGGGCGTTGGCCAGCTCGAGCGACTTGAAGGAGTTGGAGCAGACCAGCTCGGCGAGCTGCCCGGTGCGGTGGATCGGGTTGCCGCGGGCCGGCCGCATCTCGTGCAGCACGACCCGGACGCCGCGCGACGCGAGCTGCCAGGCGGCCTCGCTCCCCGCGAGCCCTCCGCCGACGATCCGCACCCGATCCGCCGGGACCATGAATCATCCTAGCGGCGAAAACGGGGACGGCAACCTACCGGAAGAACACCCAGGTCACGATCAGGAAGATCGGGATGTTGACCGGCAGGGTCCAGCGCAGGATGTAGCCGAAGAACGAGGGCATCTCGACCCCGGCCTCCTCGGCGATCGCCTTGACCATGAAGTTGGGCGCGTTGCCGATGTAGGTGTTGGCCCCCATGAAGACCGCGCCGGCCGAGATCGCCATCAGGTAGACGTGGTGCGTCGCGATCAGCTCGTGGATCGCCTGGGCCTCCGGCACCCCGGGATAGAACCGGCCCAGCGCGGTGGCCAGGAAGGTCAGGTAGGTCGGGGCGTTGTCCAGGAACGACGAGAGCGTCCCGGCCGCCCAGAAGTAGCGCGCGGGCGAGGTCACCTCCTGGATCAGGAAGGCCAGTGCGCCGTGCTCGCCCGCGTGGAGGATCTCGAGGGCCGGGATGATCGTCATGAAGATCCCGGCGAAGAGGTACGCCACTTCCTTGATCGGTCCCCACGAGAACTCGTTCTCGCGCCGCAGCGCCTTCTTCGTGGACACCAGCGAGAGCAGCGCCATGAGCAGGATGAGCAGGTCGCGCGCCAGGTTCTGGATCCCGGCGTCGACCCCCAGCAGGTGGACCGTCCCGGCGTCCTTCCAGAACCCGCTCAGCAGCACCGCGCCGAGGATCCCCGCCAGGAAGAGCAGGTTGTGCGCCCCGGCCAGGGCCAGCGGCACGCGCGCCCCGTCGGCCGGCGGGAGCGGCCCTTCCTGCCGGTACCGCCGCCGCTCGATCGCGTAGTAGACCGCCAGCATCAGGCCCGCCGTCAGCGCCATCGGGCCGGCCAGGTGCAGCGTCCAGAAGAACGGCACGCCGTGCAGGAAGCCCAGGAACAGCGGGGGGTCGCCGAGCGGGGTCAGGGAGCCGCCGACGTTCGCGACCATGAAGATGAAGAAGACCAGCGTGTGGACCTTGTGCCGGCGCCCCGCGTTGGCGCGCAGCAGCGGCCGGATCATCACCATCGCCGCGCCGGTCGTCCCGATCCACGAGGCCAGCAGCGTCCCCGCCAGCAGCATCCCGGCGTTGACCTCCGGGGTCCCGCGCAGCGAGCCGCGCAGCACGAGGCCGCCCGAGACCGTGAACAGCCCGAACAGCAGGATCAGGAACGGCACGTAGTCGATGACGAAGATGTGGGCGATCTCGTGCAGCGCCCGCCCGCCGTAGGCCCAGACGAACGGCAGCGCGAAGACCAGCGCCCAGGCCGCCGCGACCTTCGGGTAGTGCCGGTGCCAGAAGTGCGGGGCGAGCAGCGGGAAGACCGCGATCGAGAGCAGGATCCCGGCGAACGGGACCGCGCTCCAGAGCGGCAGGACCTCGCCCAGCGCCTGCTGCGCCTCCATCGCCGATCAGCGCCCGGGAACGGCGCGGGGCCCCGGCGCGGCCTCCAGCGTCTCCTTGTGCCCGCACCCCTCGGCGTCGCAGATCAGCTGCCGCCCCGCCTTCTTGGTCACCGACTCCTGGCGGTAGGCCCGCCCGCAGGCCGGGCACGGGCTCGCCACCGGCCGCTTCCAGAGCACGAAGTCGCAGCTGGGGTAGCCGCTGCAGCCGAAGAAGGTCTTCCCGCGCTTGCTCTTGCGGCCGACGATCATCTTGCCGCACTTGGGGCAGTTCACGCCGGTCTCGTCCTGCTTGATGTAACGGCACTCGGGGTAGCCGGTGCAGCCGATGAACTCGCCGGCGCGCCCGTGCTTCTTCGAGAGGTTCTTGCCGCAGCGCGGGCACTTGTCTTCCAGCACGACCTCGCGCTTGACCTCGACCTTGTCGCCGGTGACCTTGACCTTGCGCGTCCCCTTGCAGGACGGGTACTTGGTGCAGGCCAGGAACGGCCCCCACTTGCCGTTGCGCAGCACCATCTCGCCGCCGCACTCGGGGCAGGTCTCGTCGACGTCGATCGCCGGCTTGCCGTTCTCGTGCAGGTCACGCGAGTTCTTGCACTTGGGATAGTCCTCGCAGGTCAGGAACTCGCCGAAGCGCCCGAAGCGGATCACCATCGTGTTGCCGCAGACCTCGCACTTCTGGTCGGTGGGGATCTTGCGGGCCTTGATGTTCTCCATGTCCTTCTTCGCGGTCGCCAGGTCGCGCGCGAACTTGCCGTTGAACTCCTCGAGCGTGTGGAGCTTCCCCTTGGCCCCTTCCTCGATCTGGTCGAGCTCGCGCTCCAGTTCGGCGGTGTAGCCGACCTCGAAGATGTCGGGGAAGTGGCGCACCAGCTGCTCGACCACGATCTCGCCCAGGCGCGTCGGGAAGAAGCGCCCTTCGCGCTTCTCCACGTACTCCTGGCTGGAGATCACCGACAGGATCGAGGCGTAGGTCGATGGCCGGCCGATGCCGTTCTCCTCGAGCGCCTTGACCAGCGAGGCCTCGGAGTAGCGCGGCGGCGGCTGGGTGAAGTTCTGCGTCGGCGTGACCGCCGCGGCGGCCAGCTGCTCGCGCTCGGTCAGCGCGGGGAGCGAGCCCTCGGCCGGCTCGCCGTTCTCGGCGTCCTCCTCGCGCTCCTCCTGGTAGACCGCGAGCCAGCCGGGGAAGCGCAGCACGCGCCCCTCGGCCCGGAACTCCGCCTCGCCCGCCCGGATCTCGACGGTCGTGACGTCGAACTCGGCCGGGTTCATCTGCGAGGCCACGAAGCGGTTCCAGATCAGCGTGTAGAGCTTCAGCTCGTCCGCGTTGAGGAACCGGGCCAGCGACTCCGGGGTGTGCTCCATCGAGGTCGGGCGGATCGCCTCGTGCGCGTCCTGCGCGGCCTTCGCCTGGCGGAAGGTGCGCGGCTGCGAGGGCAGGTAGTCGGCGCCGTAGGTCCGGCCGATGTGCTCGCGCACCGCGGCCAGCGCCTCGTCGGCGACACGGGTCGAGTCGGTACGCATGTAGGTGATCAGGCCGACCAGCCCCTCGTCGCCGATCTCCTTGCCCTCGTACAGCGCCTGGGCCAGCGACATCGTGCGCCGCACCGTGAAGCGGAAGCGGCGCGCCGCCTCCTGCTGCAGCTTGCTCGTGATGAACGGCGGCGGCGAGGTGCTCTTGGAGCGCTTGGCCTCGATCGACTCGACCACGAACGGGTGCGCCGCGGTGTGCGCGACGACCGCCTGGGCCGCCGCCTCGTCGGGCAGCGCGGCGATCCGCAGGTCGCCGTCCTCCTTCT
This sequence comes from uncultured Acidobacteriota bacterium, assembly GCA_964476985.1. GTDB lineage: Bacteria > Acidobacteriota > Polarisedimenticolia > J045 > J045 > JALOKP01. The sequence continues at coordinate 14,013 of CAYZDB010000013.1, forward strand.
TCCAGGGGACCTTGTCGCCCTGCCAGCGGACCAGCCGGGCCTCGAAGGGCGCGCGCCCCGCCGGCTCCAGCGCGGCGGCGACGGTCCAGTACTCGGTCGTCCGGAAGGCGCGGATCTCGTTCTCGCGGTCGACGATCATCCGCACCGCGACGGTCTGGACGCGTCCCGCCGACAGCCCGCGCCGGATCTTGTCCCACAGCAGCGGCGACAGCCGGTAGCCGACGATCCGGTCGAGGATGCGGCGCGTCTCCTGCGCCTCGACCATCGCGCCGTCGATCGGGCCGCCGTGGTGGATCGCCTCCTGCACCGCCTTCCGCGTGATCTCGTTGAAGAGGATCCGCTGGACCGGCTTCTCGAGCTTCTTCCCGCGCAGGATCTCGGCGATGTGCCAGCCGATCGCCTCCCCTTCGCGGTCGGGGTCGGTCGCCAGGAAGATCGCCTCGGCGTCCTCGGCCGCCCGCAGCAGGTCGTCCACCACCTTCTTCTTGTCGGGAAGGACCTCGTAGTGCGGACGGAACGACTTCTTCTCGTCGATCCCGATCCAGTCCTTGTCTTCCTTCTTCTTGGGGTTCTTCGGCAGGTCGCGGACGTGCCCCATCGAGGCCTTGACCTTGAAGTCCTTCCCCAGGAACTTGTTGATCGTCTTCGCCTTGGCCGGCGACTCGACGATGACCAGGTTCTTCGCCACGTCCTTCCCCCGTCCGATTCCGGGGCTCCGCCTCGGGCGGACCCCGTCGAGCGCCGGTATGGATAGCCCCGTCCCTGGGGGGTGTCAAACCGAGCCGCCGGGACCGTCCGGGCGGCCCCCGCGCTCCGGGCGCCGGTAGCGCCCTCCCGGCACCGCCTCTGCGAAGCCCGCCACCTGGAGCGTGAAGAGGGCGGCAAGTGCTTCTTCCGTAGAGACTTGGGCGACCGCGACGATCCGGTCCAGGTGGACCGGGTCGGGGCCGGCCAGGGCGCCGAGCACCCGGTCATACGACGCCGGGTACCCGGAAGGCAAGCGCGGGTCCGGCGGGCGGGGCCCCTTCCCGGCCGCGGCCGGCGGGCCCGCGGCCGCCGAAGGGGGGCGGGCGGAGGCCGGGAAGACCGACCAGACGTCGGCGCCGCAGGTCGCGACGGGCACGCCGTCGCGCAGCAGCGCGAGCGGCCCTTCGCTCCCCGGGTCGCCGACCCGTCCCGGCACCGCGAGCACCGCGCGCCCCTGCTCCGCCGCCCACCGCGCGGTCGACAGCGAGCCCGAGGTCGGGTCGGCCTCGACCACCACCACCGCCCACGAGAGCGCCGCGATCAGGCGGTTGCGCCGGGGGAAGTGGTAGTGGAGCGGCAGCTCGCGCGGCGCGAACTCGGTGACCAGCGCGCCCCGCGCGGCGATCGCGTCGGCCAGCTGCCGGTTCTCGGCGGGGTAGACGCGATCGAGGCCGGTCCCCATCACCGCGACGGTCCGCCCGCCGGCGTCGAGCGTCGCGCGGTGCGCCGCGGCGTCGACGCCGCGGGCCAGCCCGCTGACCACGACGATCCCCGCGGCGGCGAGCTCGCGCGCGAGATGCCGCGCCATGCGCTGGCCGTAGTCGGTCGCGGCGCGGGCGCCGGCGATCGCCGCCGCCGCGTCGTGCAGCGCGCCGAGGTCGCCGCGCACCGCGAGCACCGGCGGCGGGACCGCCAGCTCGAGCAGCAGCGGCGGGAAGCGCGGGTCGTCGCGGTCGAGCAGCGTCCAGCCGGCGGCCGCGGTCCGTGCCAGCTCGTTCTCGAGCCGCCGCGACAGCGCGGGGGCGGTGAGGGCGTCGATCGCGTCGCCGGGGAAGCCGCGCGCGCGCAGCGCCCGGGCATCCGGGTCGGCCAGCGCGGCCGCGCCCCCCGCGCGCGCGGCCAGCGCGGCGGCGTGGCGCACCGCCAGCCCCGGGCAGCGCGCCAGGCGCAGCCACCCGGCGAGGCGCGACGCGTCGCCGGCACGCCGTGGGTCGACGGGGCCGATCTCGCTCACCCGGCGATGATGCGGCGCGGGGGCGCCTGCGGCTGCTGCCGGCGCGCGCGGCCGTCCCGCGCGCGGGATCGGGCGCGCGCCGCCGCGCTAGCGGCGGACCCAGGCGAAACGGTGGAACGGCCGACCCTCGCGCCGGTACTTGATCTCGAAGTTGGTCACGCCCAGCGCGGTGTGGTCGCCCATCCCCGGGAGGTTCCAGAGCACCTGCTCCTCGCCCGCGTCGGCGAAGCCGCCGTGTCGCGCGAGCCGGTCCGCGATCCACGCGGCGTAGCCGGGGTGGTCGGTCACGGCGCGGAACAGCGCGCCCGGCTTCATCACCCGCACGAGCTGGTCGAGGTTCGCGGGCTGCACGAAGCGCCGCTTGTGGTGACGCTTCTTCGGCCACGGGTCGGGGAAGTAGAGGTGGACCGCGTCGAGCGAGCCGTCGGCCAGCCGCTCGCGCAGGAACGCCGCCGCCTCGGCGTGCGCCAGCCGCACGTTGGCCAGCCCGCGCTTGCCGGCGCGCTCGACCGCCTGGTCGAGGTAGCGTTTCGCGTACTCGACGCCGAGGAAGTTGACCTCCGGGTACGCGGTCGCGGCGAGCACGACGAAGCGCCCCTTGCCGGTGCCGATCTCGAACTCGACCGGACGGTCGTTGCCGAAGAGCGCCGGCAGGTCGAGCGGCCCGGCCTCCGGCGCGAGCGCCAGCCGGACCCGGTCGTCGGTGCGGACCGGCGAGAGCGGCGGGTCGGACAGGAAGTTCACGGCGCGTCCCCGGTCGCGGAGCCGGCGGCCCGCGGCAGCAGCGTCTCGCGCGGCGGGTGGCCCGGCCCCTCGAGCCCCAGCAGGATCCGCCGCGCGTCCCCCACCAGGTAGAGCGAGCCGGTGACCAGCACCTCGCCCGCGGCCGCGCCGCCGGCCCGCGCGGCGGCCCGCTCCAGCGCCCGCGCCGGCTCGTCGGCCACCTCGACCTCGGCTCCGGCCGCGGCCAGGGCCCGCGCGATCGCGGCCGGGTCCAGCGCCTTGTCGATCGCGGGCCGCGTCACCACCCACGCCTCGACCGCGGCGGCGAGCGGCGCGAAGACCTCGAGCGGATCGCGTCCCTCGGTCGCTCCGAACACCGCGACGCGGCGCCGGCGCCCCCCCGCCCGGCCGGCGCGCTCGTCGGCCGCCGCCAGGTGCGCCGCGAGCGCCTCCGCCCCCTCGGGGTTGTGCGCGGCGTCGAGCAGCACCGGCGCCTGCCCCGCCCGCTCGATCCACTCCATCCGGCCCGGCCAGCGGACGCGCGACAGCCCCTCGGCGATCGCCTCCGAGGGGACCGCCAGCCCGCGTTCGCGGCACAGCTCGATCGCCCGGATCGCCAGCGCGGCGTTGCGACGCTGGTGCGCCCCCGCCAGCGCGCACGACAGCCCGCGGTAGGTCCGCTCGGGCGTCGCGACCGCGAAGCTCCCGGCGCCGCCCTCGTCCTCGACCGCCAGTTCCGCCGCCGCCGAGTGCAGCGGGGCGCCGACCGCGCGCGCGCGCGCGGCCACCGCGGCCAGCGCGTCGTCCGCGAGCCACCCGGCCAGGACCGGGATCCCCGGCTTCACGATCCCGGCCTTCTCGCGGGCGATGTCGGCCCGCGTCGGTCCGAGGATCGCCACGTGGTCCATCGCGACCGTGGTCACGACCGCGGCCAGCGGGGCGATCACGTTGGTCGCGTCGAGCCGGCCGCCCAGTCCGCACTCGATCACGGCGAAGCGCACCCGCTCCTCGGCGAACGCCAGGAACGCGGCGGCGGTCATCATCTCGAAGAAGGAGGGGAAGCGCGGCAGCGCACCCGAGAGGACCCCGTCCTCGGCCAGGGCCCGCAGCCGGCCGATCCGCTCGCGCAGCGCCGGCCCGGCGATCTCCTCGCCGCCGATCCGGATCCGCTCCTCGGGACGCACCAGGTGGGGGCTCGTGTAGAGGCCGGCGCGGATCCCCGCGGCGCGCGCGATCGACTCCGCCATCGCCGCGACCGACCCCTTGCCGTTGGTGCCGGCCACGTGCAGGGAGCGGAAGGCCCGGTCGGGCCGGCCGCAGAGCGCCGCCAGGGCGTGCGCGGTCTCGAGGTCCCACTTGAGAGAGGGGCCCTTCAGGCCGTACAGCCAGTCCAGGAGTTCGTCCGGGGGGTGCAAGTCGTGGGCTGGGGTCAGGCGAGCGAGCTCGCGGCCAGGCCGGCCGCCGGGACATCCGCGGCGGGGCTCCAGAGCAGCCGCAGCACGCGCGCCACCGTGTCGCGCATCTCGCCGCGCGGCACGACCAGGTCGAGCATCCCGTGCTCCAGCAGGAACTCCGAGCGCTGGAACCCCTCCGGGAGCTTCTGCCGGATCGTCTGCTCGATCACCCGCGGGCCGGCGAAGCCGATCAGGGCGCCCGGCTCGGCGATGATCACGTCACCCAGCATCGCGTAGGAGGCGGTGACGCCGCCGGTGGTCGGGTCGGCCAGGATCGAGAGGAACGGGATCCGCGCCTCGTGCAGCCGGGCCAGCGCCGCCGAGATCTTGGCCATCTGCATCAGCGAGAGCGCGCCCTCCTGCATCCGGGCGCCGCCCGAGGTGCTGATCACGAGCAGCGGCCGGCGCTCGGCCAGCGCCAGCTCGGCGGCGCGGGTGATCTTCTCGCCCACGACGCTCCCCATCGAGCCGCCCATGAAGTCGTATTCCATGACCGCGGCCGCGACCGGGATCCCCTCGATCGTGCCGGTGGCGGTGATGACGGCGTCGTTCATCCCGGTCTTCGCCCGGTAGTCGACGAGCCGGTCGCGGTAGGCCTTCTTGTCCTTGAACTTGAGGGGGTCGATCGCCGCGAGGTGCTGGCCGAACTCGTCGTAGACGCCGTCGTCGAGCAGCGACTCGAGGCGCTGCCGGGCGCCGATCGAGAAGTGGAACCCGCACTTGGGGCAGATCCAGTTCCGGCGGACCACCTCCTTGCGGTAGATGATCTCGCGGCACCCGTCGCACTTGATCCAGAGCCCTTCCGGGATCTGGCTGGTGCGTTCTTCCGGCTGGACCTTCGGCTTCTTGTCCTTGCGGAACCAGGCCATGGGGGGCGGGTCCTCCGGTCACGGAGACTAGTGACCCCCGGGGGCCCCGTCAACCCGACCGCCGCCCGAATGCTTACAGAACGGTAAGCCTTCCGTGCCCGCCGCTGGACGAACGGGCACCATTGACGCCATCTTCCGGGTCGAATATCCTGAGCAGTCTTTTGTCCTGAGGAGAGCAGTTTACCGATGCCAGACTCGACTTACGTCGTCGTCAAGGAGGACCTGGAGAAGGCTCTCCGCCGGTTCCGCCGCAAGGTGGAGAAGTTCGGAATCCGCAAGGCGATCCGCCAGCACGAGTACTACGAGAAGCCGTCCGAGCGCCGCCGCCGCCGCCGCCGCGAGAACGACCGCAAGCGCCGCAAGGCCGAGCGCAAGGCCACGAAGGAATAGCCGCCCCGGCTTCCGGGCCGCGGCCGCCTCAAGCCGCTACCGGCTCTCGGCCTCGTCGCCGGCCCCCTGGGCCGGCAGTTCGAACTCCACGACTTCCGTCTTCCAGACGCGCACCGGCTGCCCATCCCGGAGGGGGGCCGTGTAGCGCCAGCTCCGGGCCGCACGCCGGGCCGCTTCACCCAGCCCGTGCCCCGGGTCGATCATCAGGCGCACGTCTTCGACCGAGCCATCCCCCCCGACCAGCACGTTGAGAAACGCCCGGCCGCTGGCGCGGGCGGCGACCGCCTCGACCGTGGTCGAGGGGACAGGCCGCAGGGTGGCGCGGAGGGGAGCGTCGAGCTCGTTGGCCCGGACGATCGGCGAGACCTCGGAGGCGTCGCTGGCCGGGGGCTCCGCCGTCGGCCGGACCGGTTCCGGCACCGGGGCCTCGGTGAGCACCGCGGTAGCCGGGATGTCTGCCGCCGACATCGTCGTGTCGGCCGCCGACATCGAGCGCTCGGTGGGGGCCTTCGCGGCCGCCGGCTCGGCCCGCAGGGCTGCGGGAACCGGCTCGGGACGGCTGGTCCGGGGAGCCTTGGCGACGGGGGGCGCGGCGGGCGGGGGTTCCGCCGCCGAGGAGGGAGCGTCGGACGCGGCGGC
>CAYZDB010000014.1:0-20027 GCA_964476985.1 uncultured Acidobacteriota bacterium
CGCGGCGGTGGCGGCGACCGTCTCGCCCAGCTGGGACAGCGCGTCGTCGAGCTTTCCCTGGCGCCCCAGCGACTCGGCCAGCGCGACCTGCGCCCGCGCGAAACCGGGGTCGATCGCCAGCGCCTGGCGCGCGGCCTCCTCGGCCTCCGGCAGCGCATCGAGCGCCAGGTAGATCTCCGACAGCAGCACCACCGCGCGCGCGTCGCGCGGAGTCAGGCGGATCGCCTCGCGGACCGGGGCCAGCGCCTGGTCGGGCAGCCGCGCGCGCAGCAGCGTGCGGGCCAGCCCCAGCTGGACCTCGGCGTCGTCGGGGCGCAGCCGGGCGGCCTCGCGCGCGTCGTCCAGCGCGGCGTCGACGCGGTTCTTCGAGAGCTGGTACTCGCCGCGGTGGATCCGGGTGCGTGCGTCGGCCGGGTTGGCCTCCAGCGCCTTGCCGAAGAACTCCAGCGCCTGGGTCTCGTCGCCCGTGGCGACCGCGACGCGGGCCAGCCCGTCCCAGGCCGCGGAGTAGTCCTGGCGCACGTCGAGCGCGCGGTAGTACGCGGCACGGGCGCGGTCGGGGTTGCCGGCGGCGAGGTACCCGTCGCCCAGCGCGACCAGCGTGCCGAGGTGCTTGGGCTCCAGTTCCGCCGCGATCTCGAGCGCCTTGACCGCGCCCTCGGGGTCGCGGGCCTGGATCAGCGCGAGCCCGCAGTACCAGTGCGCGTCGTGCGAGGAGAGGGCCCGCGCGGCGACCCAGCACAGGTTGTCGGCGGCGGCGCGCGCGTCGCCCGACTTGAGCTGGCGGATCCCCTCGTTGAGCCGGCGGAACGACTCCTGGCGCACGTCGCCGGCGTTCTCGGCGCGGGCCGGGGCGGGCGCCAGCCCGCTGCCCGCCAGCAGCGCCGCGGCCAGGGAGAGGGAGGCGGCGGAATGCGGAAAGCGGCCGCGCGACACGCCGGGGTCCTCCGGGGCGGCCGGCCGCGCCACGCGGCTACGGCCGGGCGGCCATCGTGATCCGAAGCCGCAGCTCCCGCAAATCGGGATCGTGCGGGTCGATCTTGATCGCCCGCTCGATCAGCTCGCGGGCGCGCGCGACGTTCCCCTGGGCCAGCTCGACCTCGGCCACCGCCGCCATCGCGCGCGGGTCGTCGGGCGCCAGCGCCAGGGCCCGCGCCGCGAACGGCGCGGCGCGCTTCGGGTCCTTCGCCGAGCGCACCAGCCAGGCCGCCGCCGCGCGCTGCGCGTCGGGGTCGTCGGGGAAGGCCTCGGCGCGGCGCAGCAGGACCGCCCCCTTCGCCGGGTCGCCGTCGACCGTCCCGGCCAGCTCGACCGTCCGGTCCCAGATCTCGTCGGCGCCGCTCGCGGCGGAGCACGCCTTCGCCAGCGCCGAGAGCCGCGCCAGCGCGGCCGCGGGCTGGGCGGCCGCAAGGTCGAGGTCGGCCAGGAAGAGCGCCGCGTCGTCGGCCGCGTCCTTCGCGCAATCCGGGTCGGCGGACAGCGCCTGCTCGGCCGCGGCCCGCGCCCCGGCATTCTCGCCGCTGCGCCGCAGCTGCCCCGCCACGCGCAGCAGCTCCGCCGGGTTGCCGGTCGCCGCGGCCTGCGCGGTCGCGGCGCGGCCGCCCCCGGCGGTGACGCGCGCGCGGTCGATCGCCTCGAGGATCTCCGGGGCCCGGCGGTAGCCCTCGAGCCGCTCGAGCGCCTTGCCGTCGGCGGGGTCGATCACCAGCACCAGCGGCAGCCCTTCGACCTGGTAGCGGTCCCGCAGTTCCAGCCCCGTCCCCTTGACGATGTCGACCTCGGCCCGCAGCGCGACCACCTCGGGGGCGAGGGCGCGGCCGACCTCGTCCTTGGACCAGACCTCGCTGTCCATCACGTGGCAGTACTTGCACCAGCTCGCCCAGGCGTCGAGCAGCACCAGCTTCTTCTGCTCCCGCGCCGCAGCCAGCGCCTGCTCGAAGCTGCCGGCGAACCAGCGCACGCCGCCCGCGGGCTCGCCGGCCGTGGCGCAGGCGGGTCGCGGCGCGACCCCGGCCAGCGCGGCCAGCGCCAGCGCCGCGGTCAGCGCGCGTCGGATCCGGAGCGTTCCCATGCGGCTCCCGGCGGCACCGGTCAGGCGACCGCGCCGCGCACCGTCTCGCCGTCCGCCTCGACCCCCGTGAGGAGCACCTCGAGCGGGGTGCCGGGGGGGGCCGCGGGGACGAGGACCTCAATGTAGTGGGCGGTGAGGGTGCGGCGCCAACCGTCGGGGGAGAGGCCGGCCAGCGCCAGCGCGGGGAGGGTGCGGCCGACCAGCCGCTCGCGGTAGGCCCGCCGCTTCGCGGCGCCGAGCGCCCGCAGTTCGGCGGTGCGGTCGCGCACCGCGCCGGGCGGCGGGCGATCGGGCAGGGCCGCGGCGCGCGTGCCGGGCCGCGCCGAGAACGAGAAGACGTGCAGGTAGGCCAGCGGGAGGCTCTCCACGAAGGCCAGCGTCTCGCGGTGCTCGGCCTCGCTCTCGCCGGGGAAGCCGGCGATCAGGTCGGCCCCGACGCAGACGTCGGGGACGCGCGCCGCGAGCGTCTCGATCACGCGGCGGTAGTCCGCGGTGCGGTAGTTGCGCGCCATCGCCCCCAGCACGCGGTCGCAGCCGCTCTGCAGGGGGACCTGCAGGTGGGGCGCGAGCCGCGCGGGAAGCGTCCCGGCCAGCCGCTCGACGATCCGCGCCGTCACGGTCCGCGGCTCGAGCGAGTTGAGGCGCAGCGTCAGCGGGAGGTCGGCCGCGAGCAACGCGTCGAGCAGGTCGGCCAGCTCGGCGCGCGGAGCGAGGTCGCGTCCCCACGAGCCGACGTTGACGCCGGTGAGTCCGATCTCGCGCACGCCACGCGCCGCCAGCGCGCGCGCGGCGGCGAGCGCCTCGGCCGCGGGGCGCGAGCGCCCCGGCCCGCGCACCCGCGGGATGATGCAGTAGCTGCAGGCCAGGTCGCAGCCCTCCTGCACCCGCAGCCAGGCCCGCGCGGATTCTTCGAAGGAGACGGCCGGGGCCGCGCCGAGGCCGCCCGGAGTCGCCGCCGCCGCACCCCCCAGCAGCGCCGCCGGCAGGCGGTGGCGTGCCGCCCGCCCGAGGACCGCGTCGAGCACCCCCAGGCCCTGCAGCGCCCCCGGATCCCGCTCCGCGTAGCACCCGGCGGCGACGATCCGCGCGCCCGGGTTGAGCCGCCGCAGCCGGCGCGCCAGCCGGCGCCCGTCGCGGTCGGCGGCGGCCGTCACGGTGCAGGTGTTGAGCAGGATGACTTCGGCCTCGGCCGGGTCGGCGGTCGGCACCAGGCCCTCGGCGCGCAGCAGCCCCTCGGCCTGCGCGCTGTCGAACTGGTTGAGCTTGCAGCCCAGGGTGACGACGTGGTCGCGCCGCATCACGACGACCCGCCGGGCGGCCCGCGCCGGGGCCGCCCGCTCAGCCCGCGAGCAGGCCGGCGAGCTTCTCGCGCACTCCGGCCGACGCCCGCTCGACCTCGGCCGCCGTCTCGCGCCGGCGCTGCGCCAGCCGCGCGGCCAGTTCCGCGTCGGAGACCGCCAGGATCTGCGCCGCCAGCACGCCGGCGTTGCCCGCGCCGGCCTTGCCGATCGCGAGCGTCGCCACCGGCACGCCGCGCGGCATCTGGACCGTCGCGAGCAGCGCGTCGAGCCCGCCGAGCGTCGAGCCGGCGAGCGGCACGCCGAGCACCGGCCGGCTGGTGTGGGCCGCGACCGCACCCGCCAGGTGCGCCGCCATCCCCGCGCCGGCGATGAAGACCGCGACCCCGCGCGCCTCCGCCTCCCGCACGTACGCGGCGGTCTCGGCCGGCGTGCGGTGGGCCGAGGTGACGCGCACCTCGTACGGCACGCCGAAGCGCTCCAGCTCGCGCGCGGCCTCGGCCATCTGCTCGAGGTCGGAGGCCGATCCCATCAGGATCGCGACGCGCGGCGCGGCACTCACGCGTGGGCCCCGCGCCGGGCCAGCAGCTCCATCGCGTCGGACGCCACGTCCCGGCGGAAGTGGACGCCCGGGAAGTGGATCCGCGCCGCCGCTTCGTAGGCCCGGCGGCGCGCGTCGGCGATGTCGCGGCCCAGCGCCGTGACGTCGAGCACGCGACCGCCCGCGGTGCGGATCTCGCCGCCCGGGCCGGTGCGCGTGCCGGCGTGGAAGAACAGCAGGTCCGGGCCGCCGACGAAGAGGTCGAGCCCGGTGATCTTCTTGCCCTTGGGGTACTGGCCCGGGTAGCCCTGCGCCGCCAGCACGACCGTCACCGCCGCCTCGCGCCGCCACTCGACGCGCGCGTTGGAGAGGTCGCCGTGGGCCGCCGCCGCCAGCAGTGGGACCAGGTCCGAGGCCAGCCGCGGCAGGATCACCTGCGTCTCGGGGTCGCCGAAGCGGACGTTGTACTCGAGCACGCTCGGCCCCGCCTCGTTCAGCATCAGGCCGACGTAGAGCACGCCGCGGTAGGGGCTCCCCTCGTCGGACATTCCCTTGATCGTCGGGGCCACGACCTTCTCGAGCACGTGCGAGATCGTCGCGCGGTCCAGGTGCAGGGCGGGGGAGAAGGCCCCCATCCCGCCGGTGTTGGGGCCGCGGTCGCCGTCGAAGACCCGCTTGTAGTCCTGTGCCGTGACCAGAGGGATCACTCGCACGCCGTCGCTGATCACGAAGAACGAGGCCTCGCGCCCGGAGACGAAGTGCTCGATCACGACCACCTTGCCCGCGCCGCCGAAGGCGCGCTGGACCATCAGCCGCTGCACCGCGTCGCGCGCCTGCTCGTGGGTCTCGCAGATGAAGACCCCCTTGCCGGCGGCGAGGCCGTCGGCCTTCACCACCATCGGCAGCGGGTGCGTGTCGATGTAGCGGCAGGCCGCGTCGACGTCGTCGAAGATCTCGAACGGCGCGGTCGGAATCCCGTGCCGGCGCATGAACTGCTTGCTGAAGGCCTTGCTCCCCTCGAGGCGCGCGGCCCCCGCGGAGGGGCCGAAGACGGCGCGGCCGCGGGCCTGGATCTTGTCGGTCAGCCCCTGGCAGAGCGGCATTTCGGGCCCGACCACGGTCAGGTCGATCCCCTGCCGCGAGACGAAGTCGGCGACCGCGTCGAGGTCGGACGACGCCAGCGGCGGGCAATCGGCAATCTCGGCGATGCCCGCGTTACCCGGGCTGCAGAACAGTTCTTCGACCATCCGGCTCTGGCGGATCTTCCACGCCAGGGCGTGCTCACGGCCCCCCCCGCCGATGACGAGCACCTTCATGTGCGATTCCCCTTCCTCACGGTGACCGGGGAAAGCCCGAAGGCACCCCGCGCAGACCCGGCCGCTTCACTTTTTGGTCGCCCAGCCCCGCTCCCGCGCGACCGTCCCGAACGCGGGCGCGATTCTCCGGCAGGGGGGCTCGAAAAGGCAAGAAAAATGACCTTGTAAGTATTGTCAGTTAGCTGCTGCCCCCGGTAAGACGCTCGTGCGGAGCGCGCCGGAGGGCACGCCCCGGCCCCTGTCCCGGCCGCCCGAGTGGCGAGGGTGCCGACGGGCGCGCGTCGCGCAGGAAAGCCGCCGCGTCCTCGGCCCTCCCCGCGCGGGCGCCGGCTAGCGCGCGTCGCGCAGGAAGGCCGCCGCGTCCTCGGGCGGGGTCGGGTTGATGTACAGCCCGGTGCCCCACTCGAACCCGGCCAGCGGCGTCAGCCGCGGCAAAATCTCGAAGTGCCAGTGGAAGTCCCACGGCAGGGTGTTCCAGTAGCCCGCGCGCCGGACGCCCGCGTTGGGGTTGGGCGCGTTGACCAGCATCCAGTTGAGCGGCGCGTCCCCCAGCACCACGTCGAGCCGGCGGAAGACCTCCAGCATGTGGGCGGCCAGTCCCTCCATCGCGGCGTCCGAGAGGTCGGTGAACTGGTGCTGGTGGCGCCGCGGGTAGAGGTGGATCTCGTACGGGAAGCGCGAGGCGTAGGGCGCGAAGGTGACGTAGCCGTCGTCGACGTGGACGATCCGCGAGCCCTCGGTCAGCTCCTGGTCGATCACGTCGCAGAACAGGCAGCGCTCCTTGTGGTGGTAGTGCGCGCGGGCCGTTTCGAGCTGCTGCGCGATCGCGGGCGGGGTCACCGGCGTCGCGACGATCTGCTGCGCGGGGTGGTGCAGCGTGGCGCCGGCGGCCTGGCCGTAGTTGCGGAACAGCAGGATGTACTTGAAGCGCGGGTCGCGCAGCAGGTCGGCGATCCGGGCCTTGCTGGCGTTGAAGGCCGCGGCCTTCTGCAGTAGCGGCAGCTCGTGCGGCTTGACGCGGTGGACCGGGGTCTCGATCACGATCTCGTGGGCGCCGATCCCGCGCATCCGGTCGTAGACGCCCCAGCCGCGCCGGTCCGCGTCCCCCTCGATCGCGAAGGCGGGGGCCTTGTTGGGGATCACGCGCACCAGCCAGCCGGGGGTGTTGGGGCCGCCCGACTCGCGCACGGCGTAGAGCTCCGGCGGCGTCGAGGACTCGCGGCCGGGGCAGAAGTCGCAGGGCGGCTCGTCCTCGGGCGGGACGGGTGGCGCGAAGTGGAACTCCGACGGGCGCCGGCTGCGCTCGACGGCGATGTTCACCCAGCGGCGGTTGATCGGGTCGTGGCGCAGTTCGCTCATCTCGGGGTCTCCGTCACGCCAGCGTATCGTGCCGGTCGCCGTCGTAGGCGCGGACCGGCGTGTCGACCGGCTTCAGCGCGTCGGCCGACATCCCGGCGGCCTCCGCCAGCGCCACCAGGTCAGTCATCGGGATCCCCGGTGGCCGTGCCGAGAGCAGGCGGCGCGTCCGGTTGAGGACCGCCTCGCCCGTCGCCGCGCGGGCCGCGGCCAGCGCCTCCGCCAGCTCCGCGATCGGCCGGGGTTCGCGGCCGCGGGCCCCCGGCCGCGGGAGCAGCGCGAGCCGCGCGAGGTGCGCCAGGTGGCGGTCGAGCAGCGGCCGCAGGTCGGCCAGTTCTTCGGGGGTGAGCCCGGCTGCCCGCGCCGCGGCCAGTGCGTCGCGCAGCCGCCGCACCAGCACGGCGGGCTCGCCGGCCTGCTCGCGCAGCAGCGCCTCGAGCAGCGCGCGGGCGCCGCCGGCGACCGCCTCCGGGAAGGGGGAGGGGAGCGGGGCGCCCAGCTCGCGCGAGCGGCGCACGATCCAGGCCAGCTGCTCCAGCGCCGCGGGGTCGAGCACCGGCAGGCGGCGCGAGGCGCGCTCGGCCGCCAGGTTGAGCAGCGCCTCCTGGACCAGCGGGGACGGCTCCTCGACGGCGTGGCCGTCGATCGCGACCGTCAGCGGCGCGGTCGGCGACTCGCTCGCGATCCGGTAGCTCGCGCCCGTCGACTCGAAGGTCCGCAGGTGCACGACCTGCGCCTCGCCCTCGATCGCCAGCCGGCCCGCGTCGTCCGTTCGGACCGCGGGGGGCGTCGTCTCGTTGACGGCGAACGCGCCGTAGGCCGCGGCGACCGGCGAATCGGTCAGGGTGCCGCGCTGCTGCACGTCGACCAGGTGCGCGGCGTGCAGCCCGAGCGCGTCGGCCGGGCCGCGCGCGACGGGGAGCGCCTGCCGCCGGTAGACGTCCGCGCCGCTCCCCATCCCGGCGACGTTCGATTCCGCGTCGCGCAGGCGGGCCGCGAAGTCGGGCTCGGGGTCGATCCCAAAGACCTTGCGCGACAGCTCGCAGGCGCGCGCGGCGTGGCGCATCACCTGCGACGCCTCGAGGCCCGAGATGTCGTCGAAGAACCAGCCGCAGGAGGTCGCGGAGAACAGCACCTGGCGGATCAGCTCGAGCAGCGCCGCGGCCCGCAGCCGCCCCGCGTCGTCGAGCCCCGGTGCGGCGTGGCGCGCCAGGAAGTCAGCCAGCCGCTCGGGCGAGGGGGGGCGCACGAGGATCTCGCCGTAGGCCTCGGCGGCGGCCCAGGGGTCGCGGAACAGCGCGCCGCCCTGGCGGTCGACCAGCAGGAAGAGGCGGTCGCGCAGCGTCGCGACGGCAGCGCGAAGCGCGGTCCGCCAGCTCCATCGCCAGCCCGCGCCGGAGGCCCCGGCCCCGCAGCCGCAGTCGCGTTCCCAGCGCCCGACGCCGTGGGCGCAGGACCAGGAGGACGGTTCGGCCAGCAGCGCCTCCCAGTGCGCGGGGAGGCGGTGGTACAGGTCGCCGACGTGGGTGACGTGCGCGAGCCCGGTCATCCGCGCCCGGACCAGCGCCTCGGCCAGCTTCTCTTCCGCGCCCTTCTGGTGGTGGCCGAAGGTCTCGCCGTCGGCGGCCAGCAGGCGGAACCCCTCGTCCCCCTCCGGGATCGCGCCCAGCGCGCTGCGGAAGCCGCCGAGCAGCGTTTCGCCCGAGGCCAGCGCGCCGCCGAACGCGGCCGAGCGCGAAAGCGGCCCGTCGAAGACGAAGACCGTGAAGGGGCGGCCGGAGGGGAGCACGATCCGGTAGGGGCGGTGCGTCGGGACGCGCTGACCGGAGACGTCCGACCAGGCCGAGCCGTCGGGCGGGCGCACGCGAAGCACCTGCTCGGGGGCGACGATCGTGAAGGCCAGGCCGAAGTCGGCCGCGGCCTCGAACGAGGGGATGTCGACCGCCGTCTCCGGGAACCACAGCCCCTCGGCCGCGCGGCCGAAGCGGGCCCGGAAGTCGGCCAGGCCCCAGGCCAGCTGCAGCCGCTTCTCGCGCGGCTCGGCCAGCGGCATGATCGGGTGACCGTAGGGCTGGGCCAGCGCCGCGCCGTGGCCGGTCCGCTCGATGGCCGCGCGGTCGCCCGCCACCGCGTCGGCCAGCACCTCGGGGCGCTCCGCCTCGAGCCACGCCGCGAGCGTCGGGCCGATGTTGAAGGAGATCCGCCCGAAGAGGTTGACCATCGCGACGACGCGGCCGTCGGGGCCGCGCACCGCGCCGCCCCCGAGGCGCTCGTAGCACTCGTCGGAGACGCGCTCGTTCCAGTCGCGGAAGGGGATGGCGGTGGGCTGGCGCTCGACCCGCTCGAGCCAGGGGTTCTCGCGCGGCGGCTGGTAGAGGTGCGCGTGGACCGCGAGGTAGCGCAACGCGCGTCCCTACGCCGCCGACGGGGCGTCCGCCTCGGCCGGCTCGGCGGCGCGCGGCGCCGCGGTCATCGGGTCCGGGGCGGGGGCGCGGCCGGCGGCGATCATCGCCAGTTCCATCGCCAGGCGCAGGCGGCTGGCCCGGCGGCGCTGGTGGCGCCGGCGCCGGAGGTGCCAGGCCAGGGCGAGGCCGGCCAGCAGCAGCAGGAAGACCGGGATCGCGGTCGGGGCGGCACCGCGCACCGTGCTCTCGAGCTGCGCCAGCGAGATCGACGAGTAGTACGCGGCGAGCACGATCGCGGGGGCGATCAGCACCGCGGAGACCATGTCGAAGAGCAGGAACTTCGGCCAGCTCATCCGCAGCATCCCGGCGGTCAGGACGAAGGGGGTCTTGAGGCCGGGGATCAGGCGCGCGACCGACAGGGTCCAGGGTCCGCGGTGGACGTAGAGGTGGCGGGCGCGGGCCATGGTCCGGGTGCGCATCAGGCGGCGCAGGCGGGGGTGCGAATGCAGGTGCCGGGCCAGGCCGTGGCCAAGGACGAAGACGGCGAGATCCCCGACGACGACCAGCGAGGTGCCGATCACGATCGCCCAGAAGATGTCGACGACGCCGAATGCAGCCAGCAGACCGGCAGTGATCAACGCGCGCTCCGCACCAGGCCGGGCCGCGGTCGGCGGCGCGGCCCGAAAGGACCTGTCCGGCCCGGGATCGGCCGAGGCCGCGAAGATAAGGGGCGGTGGGAGGGCGGTCAAGGCGACGGGCGGCGCGGTGCGGAGGGCGCGGAGGGCGGGGGGTCCGCCGAGCCGCGGGTGGGGGCGTGGGCTCGGGGCGCGCGGGGGGCGGTTGAGGCGCGCGGGGGCCGGTTGAGGCGCGCGGGGGCCGGTTGAGGCGCGCGAGGGGCGGAGACGCGGGAGGTGCGGGGGTGCGGCGTCGCGGGAGACGCGGGAGGTGCGGGGGCGCGGCGTCGCGGCTCAGCGGGGTGCGCGGCGGCGCGGGTGGTGAGGGGAACGGGGAGGGTGCGGGTGCGCGGCGATCCACGAGGAGCGCGATTCGCGGCGTCGCGGGGCTTCAGGGCTGCGATTCGCGCGGGTGCGGGGTGCGGGCTACCGCCGTGGCGCATGGCGTCAGCGCACCGCTGCTCCCGATGCCGCGGGTCCGGCCGGGCCGCGAACGGAGCTGCATCGAATGCACTCTCGTCGAAAGGGAAGGCGGTCAAGTGCACCTCTCAACGGAGCGCCGCACGGGAAAGGTTGCCCCCCGCGAAAGAAAGCCCCGTACTGGCGGGGGGAATCCGAGTCGCCGATGCGCCTGCGAATCTTCCACGCGTCGCAGTGCCGCAGAATTGGGGAAAAAGGTGCACATAGCCACCCTCCGTTTGCGCCGAGGTGCGTTCAGGCGGGCTCCGTCCAGTGGATTCGATCACGGCGATCCACCGAGCCCCGGGATCCGCCCTTCTCCGGGAGCCCGCGCGCGACGGCAACCCGTCCCTCCCCGAAGGGCCGCGCGCGACGGCAACCCTTCCTCTCCGGGGGTCCGCGCGCGACGGCAACCCTCCCTCCCCGGGGGATCCGCGCGCGACGGCAACCCGTCCCTCCCCAAGAAGCTGCGCGCGACGGCAACCCTCCCTCCCCGGGGGTCCGCGCGCGACGGGAGCCACCCCCTTCCGGGGGATCCGCACGCGACGGAAGCCGGCCCTCCCCGGGTGCCCGCGAATCCCGGCCCCCCCTTCCAGGCGTGCGCGCCGTGGGACCCGCCCCTCCCTAAGAGCCCACGCCCCAAGGCCACCACCCCGCTCCCGCCCCCGCGCGCCGCGGCAGCCACCCCCTCCGGTCACCCGCGCGTCCCGGCAACGGCCACTCCGCCGACCCGCCACGCTCCAAGGACCGCCGCGCCCCAGGGCCTCCCGCGCGCCGCCAACCACCCCGCCTCCGGCAGCCGGTGCCTCGCACCGTGCGCGATGGAGTGGCCCGCGGCGGCCGGGCTACGATGGGTGCGGAGGGTCGCGATGGCAGTCCTGGTGACGGGAGGCGCGGGCTACATCGGCTCGTTCGTGCTGCGCGCCCTGGCCGCGCGCGGGATCGACGCGGTGGTGCTGGACGACCTGTCCACCGGGCACCGCCGGGCCGCGGACGGCTGGCCGCTCGAGGTCCACTCCTGCGGCGACTCCGAGCGCGTGGCGGCCCTGATGGAGCGCACCGGGGTCGACGCGGTGATCCACCTCGCGGCGCTGTCGATCGTCGGCGACTCGGTCCGCGAGCCGGAGCGCTACTGGCGGCACAACGTCGGCGGGGCGGAGGGGCTGCTCGCCGCCTGCCGGAAGGCCGGGGTGCGGCGCTTCGTGCTGTCCTCGACGGCGGCGGTCTACGGCGAGCCCTCGCGGCTCCCGATCCCGGAAGACCATCCGCTGAGCCCGACCAATCCCTACGGCGCGACGAAGGTGGAGATCGAGCGGCGCCTGGCCCAGGCGCAGGCATCCGACGGGCGGGCCTGGGCGGCCCTGCGCTACTTCAACGCGGCCGGCGCGATGCCCGACGGTTCGCTCGGCGAGGACCACCCCGTGGAAACGCACCTGATTCCGCTCGCGCTGCGCGCCGCGGCGACGGGCGGCGGCGGCAGCGGACCGGGTGTCGGGACCGGCGCCGCAGTCGGAGCCCCGCTGACCGTCTTCGGCGACGACTGGCCGACGCCCGACGGGACCTGCCTGCGCGACTACGTGCACGTGCTGGACCTGGCGCGGGCCCACGTGCTGGCGCTGGACTGGCTCGACGGTCACCCGGGCGATTCGCTGGTCTGCAACCTGGGCGGCGGGGAGGGGACCTCGGTCCGACAGGTCCTCGACGCGGTGCAGCGCGCGACCGGCCGCGAGGTGCCGCATCGCATCGGCCCGCGCCGAGCCGGCGACCCGGCGGTGCTCGTCGCCGCCGTCGATCGCGCCGCGGCGGAACTGGGATGGCGCCCCGAGCGCTCGGACATCGCGCGCGTCGTAGAGGATGCGTGGGCGTGGGAGCGGCGCCGAAGTGAATCAGCGCCCTGACACCGGCGCCCTGACACGAGCGCCCTGACACCGGCGCCCTGACGCGCTGACGCCTTCCGCCCGGCGCCGTCCGACCCTGACGCAGGCTACCGGGCCCCTCGCGCCAGCAGCACGACCGGGATCGTCTTCAGCAGGATCTTCAGGTCGAGGCCCAGCGACCAGTTGTCGATGTACTCCATGTCGAGCTTCATCCAGGAGTCGAAGTCGATCTCGTTGCGCCCGCCGACCTGCCACAGGCAGGTGATCCCGGGCTTCATCGAGAGCCGGCGGCGCTGCCAGCGCTCGTACTGCTCGACCTCCTTGGGGATCGGCGGGCGGGGCCCGACCAGCGACATGTCGCCGACGAAGACGTTCCAGAGCTGCGGCAGCTCGTCGATCGAGAACTTGCGCATCCACTTGCCGACCGGCGTGATCCGCGGGTCGTTGGTCATCTTGAAGACCGGGCCCGACATCTCGTTCTGGGCCAGCAGCTCGGCCTGGCGCTGCTCGGCGTCGGAGTACATCGAGCGGAACTTGAGCATCTTGAACTGGCGGCCGGAGAGGCCGACCCGCGTCTGCCGGAAGAAGACCGGCCCGGGGGAGCTGAACCTCACCGCCGCCGCCGCGACCGCCAGGACCGGCGAGAGCGCGAGCAGCCCCAGCCCCGAGCCCACGACGTCGATCGTGCGCTTGAGGAACAGCGCGATCGGGTCGGCGGGCGTCGAGCGCAGCGTCAAGATCGGCGTCCCCTCGAACTCGCCGATGTAGGTCCGGGAGAGGATCACGCCGACCGCGTCGCCGCGCAGGTGGACCGTCGTCCCGACCTCCTCCAGCTTCCAGATCGTCTTCTCGTGGCGCGCTGCCTCATCCAGGCCGACCGCGAAGATGACCGCGTCGACGACCGAGCGGTCGACGATCTGCGGCAACTCGTCGACGGTGCCCAGCGTCGCGCGTGCCGGGTCCCCCTCGCGCTCGCCCGGGAGCGAGACGAAGCCGGCGATCTTGTAGCCCAGGTAGGGCCGCCGCGAGATCGTGTCGGCGATGTCGCGAGCCGCCGGACCGGTCCCGACGACGACTGCGTTGAGCATCCCGTAGCCGTGCAGCCGCAGCAGGTTGAAGGTCTCGCGCACCGCCAGCCGGACCAGCGCGAAGCCGAAGAAGGCGAAGGCCAGCGCCAGGGCGACGACCGCGCGGGAGAAGACCCGGTCGCGCAGCACGTAGGCGAAGGCGAAGGCGCCGACGACCGCGATCGGGAAGGCCCGTCCGACCGAGAACAGGATCTGGACCGAGCCCCGGATCCGCGGCCACTGGTAGGCGCCCCCCAGGTAGAGCGCGCCGAGGACGATCGGGAGCAGGCCGACGAAGAGGATGGAGTACTGGGGCTGGAGCGGAACCGTCCCCGTCCACACGTCGGACAGGCGGGGCAGCACCTTCGCACGGACCTGGAACGCCAGCAGCAGCGACAGCGCCAGCATGGCGGTGTCGGCCGCGGCCAGCAGGAAGACCGTGGGGTGGCGGTTGTCGGCCTGAAGCACGTCCATGAATGTACCCTTAAAGAGCCGGACGTCACCGGGACGGACCGGCCCGGACGGAGGCGGATGTGCGCGGGCAGGAGGGCGCGGCGGGTGGGACTGCCCGGACCGTGCCGCTTTTCGGGCTCGACGTCCGGGCGGAGACCCTGCCCGAGGCGGTCGCCGCGATCGACGCCGCGATCCAGGCCCGGCGCCCGACCCTGCACGTCGTCCTCAACGCCCTGAAGGCCTCGGAGATCGCGGGCGATCCCGCGATGCACGAACTGCTGCGCTCGTTCGACATGGTCCACGCGGACGGGACCTCGATCGTCTGGGCCAGCCGGATCCTCGGCCGGCCGCTGCCCGAACGGGTCGCGGGGATCGACCTGTTCGTGGCGCTCCTGGCGCTGGCGGCGCAGCGCGGCTACCGGCCGTACCTGCTCGGCGCGCGGCGGGAGGTCGTGGAGGAGGTCGCGCGGCGGATCGAGGCGCAGCACCCGGGACTGAAGCTGGCCGGTTGGCGCGACGGCTACTGGGACGCCGGCGATCCCGCCGCCGAGGCGGCCGTCGTGGCCGCGATCCGCGAAGCGCGCCCCGACCTGCTCTTCGTCGCGATGCCGACGCCGCGCAAGGAGCTGTTCCTGGCGCGCCACCGCGACGAGCTGGGCGTGCCGTTCTCGATGGGGGTCGGCGGCTCGTTCGACGTCCTCGCCGGCAAGGTGACGCGGGCGCCGCGCTGGATGCAGCGGGCGGGCCTGGAGTGGTTCCACCGCTTCCTGCAGGAGCCGCGCAAGATGTGGAAGCGCTACCTCGTGACCAACAGCCACTTCGCGTGGCTGCTGCTCAAGGAGCTCGCTCGAGGACGTTGAGTTCCGCCAGGGCCCGCAGCATCCAGGCCTGGCACCAGCGCAGGAACGGCGTCTTCACCAGCCCGCGCGGGCGGAGCTGGTAGGCGAACCATCCCTCCGGCAGCCACAGCTGCTCGACCGTCCATCGAGCGACGCGCGCGGCCTGTTCCCGCCGCGCGGCGTCCTGCCGCCCCAACCGGGCCAGCGTGATGATCCCGACCGCCGCCGAGTGCGCGTCGATCGGCCACGGGGTGTGGCGGTAGTACCAGGGGCGGCCGTCGGCGTCGAAGAAGTGCGCGGCGTAGTGCGCGTGGCCGCGGTCGAGCCGCTCCTGCGGGACCAGCGCCTCGGCGTCGGCGCCCAGCGCCGCGGCCGCGGCGCGGATCGCCTCGAGGCTGGCCAGGTTGAACGCGGTGTGGAAGCCGTCCTCCCAGGCGTGGTGGCCGGCCTCGCCGTAGGTCCAGCCCCCCTCGCCGTTCTGGCGCGCCAGCGCCCAGCGGACCGTGGGGGCGATCCCGCCCAGGGCCGACGGATCGCCGTCCAGCGCCGCCACCCGCGCCACCGTCTCCGCGGCCAGCAGCGTGGCGTTGACGATCACCGCGTCGTCGTCGGGCGAGTAGGACCAGCAGAAGCCGTCCGCGTCGACGGTCCGCCGCAGGTCGCGCAGGACGAATGCCGCGGCCGGGCGCATCGCGTCGGCCGCCGCGCGCGCCAGCGCGGGGTCGCTGCCGGCCAGCCCCTCGCGCGCCGCGTCGAGCGCGCGCACCACGAAGCCGGTGCAGACCGAGGTCGGGACGCCCCGGCGGATCCAGCGCCCGCGGGCCTGCCAGTCGAAGGGGTAGCCCCAGCCGTGGCCGTGCGCCGTCGGCGTCGCCATCCGCGGCAGGTCCGCCGCCAGCCGCCGCGCCTCGGCCCGCGCGCGCTCACCCCACGCCGGGTCCGCCGCCAGCAGCAGCGCCGACTCCAGCCCCAGCGCGAGCGCCTTGGGGTTGCGCAGCGCCGGCACGCCGAGCAGCCCGCGCAGGTCGAACGGCGCGCGCTTGACCGCCTGCAGCAGCGCCAGCCGCCCCGCCGCCGAGGCCCGCAGCAGCGTCGCGGGAAAGCGCGTCGCCATCAGCCCGTCGAACGGGTCGTGACCGGTCCAGTCGCGGGAGACGCAGTAGTCCCAGGTGCGAGCCAGCGCCTCGGATGGGGCGGAGGCGGTCATGCTCCCGCGGCGGGAAGGCGCACCGCGACCGGCCGGCCGCTCGCGATCGACTCGAGGATCGCGAAGGTGGCCGCGGTGGTCAGCACCTGGCTCTCGAGCGCGATCGCCGGCGTGCCGGTCTTCACCGCCTCGAGGAACGCGGCCACCTCCTCCGCGTAGCCCTTGGCCTGGCCGCTGGCCTTGACCGTCCGCACGCTGCGGCCGCCGTGGATCTCGACCGAGCGCCAGTCGTGGATGATCCCGCCGCGGCCGCCGGCGAACGCCTCGAGCCGCTCCTTCGGCACCCCGGGCGTCGCGTTCCCCTGGTAGACCAGCACCCCGACCGACCCGCCGTCGAACTCGATCGTCGCCGTCACGGCGCCGTCCGCGTCGGCGCCGAAGCGCGAGGCGCTGACGCGCACCGGGCGCTGTCCCGCCAGGAACTGCATCAGGTCGACGAAGTGGCAGCCCTCGCCGATCACGCGCCCGCCGCCCTGCAGCGGGTCGAGCAGCCAGTGATCGGCCGGCAGGGGCCCGGCGTTGACGCGGTAGGTGATCTGCGCCGGCGCGGCCGACGCGGCCAGCTCGCCGCGGAGCGCGACCGCCAGCGGCGAGAAGCGGCGGTTGAAGCCGGTCTGGACGATCCGCCCGGCGCGCTCGGCGACCGGCAGCAGTTCCGCGAGGTGTTCGGGCGAGACGGCCAGCGGCTTCTCGACGAAGACGTGCTTGCCGGCCGCCAGGGCCGCCGTCGCCAGCGGCCCGTGGTGGTCGTGGCGGGTCGCGATGAAGACCGCATCGAGCCGCGGGTCACGCACCAGCTCCGCCGCGTCGCTCCCGGCCTCGGCGAAGCCGAAGCGCTGGGCCGCGTCGGTCGCCGTGTAGCCCTTCGCCGTGGCGACCTTCACCAGCTCCACGCCGGCGCGTCCCTTGAGGTGCGGCAGCAGGTAGGAGCGCGCGAACGAGCCCGCGCCCGCGAACCCGATCCGCAGCGTCCCCGGCGTCGCGGCCGCGGCGACCGGCCGCAGCGCGACCGTCTTCTCGGCGCGCGGGTGCTCGTCGTAGGTCAGGACGATCCCGATGTGCGGCTCGCTCCGCTCGCCGGTCACGATCCGGTAGGCGTCCTCGGCCTGATCGAGCGGGAAGCGGTGCGTGATCAGCGACGCCAGGTCGACGCCGCCGGCCGCGGCAGCCTCGAGGAACGAGGCCATGTTCCGCCCCTCGGTCCAGCGCACGAAGCCGTAGGGGTAGTCCAGCCCGCCCTCCTCGTAGCCGGCGTCGTACCGCCCCGGCCCGTAGGAGCGGCTGATCACGAAGTCCAGTTCCTTGCGGTAGTAGTGCGGGTCGCGCGGCAGGTCCATCGGGAAGGCGCCGACGGCGACGACGCGGCCCCGCACCCGCGAGACCACGCCGGCCAGCTCCACCGGGTCCTTGCTGTCGGCCGAGGCGGTGATGATCACGGCGTCGACGCCGTGGCCGTCGCTCAGCGCGGCGCAGGCCCCCTCGACGTCGTCCCGGCCGCGGACCAGCGCGTGGGCCAGCCCGAGGCGCCGCGCGGTCTCGACCGCGTGCGGCGAGACGTCGGTCCCGATCGCGACGCAGCCGGAGTGGCGCAGCAGCTGCCAGGTGAGCTGGCCCAGCAGGCCGAGGCCGACGACGAGCACCCGGCTGCCCAGCTGCAGCTCGGCGCGGCGCACTCCCTGCAGGGCGATCGCGCCGACGGCGGCGAAGGAGGCCTCGGCGAAG
This sequence comes from uncultured Acidobacteriota bacterium, assembly GCA_964476985.1. Classification (GTDB taxonomy): domain Bacteria; phylum Acidobacteriota; class Polarisedimenticolia; order J045; family J045; genus JALOKP01. Next base: position 17,286 of record CAYZDB010000014.1, read on the forward strand.
CCGAGGCCCTCGGGGATCGGGACGACGAGGTTCCGAGGGACCGAGACCAGCTCGGCGTGGGAGGCGTAGTCCTGGCCGCCGCAGGCCACGCGGTCGCCGACCCGGAAGACCGGGTCGTCCGGGTCGGTCTCGAGGATCACCCCCGCCGACGAGTACCCCAGCGCCTTGGGCTGGTCGAGCTTCTCCTGGACCTTCCGCAGGGTGGCCATCAGCCCCTCCTTGCGGACGTTGTCGAGGACCTGCTGGACCTTGTCGGGCCGCTGCCGGGCCTTGCCGAGCAGGCTGGCCTGGGCGGCCTTGACGGTCGAGCGCTCGGTCCCGGCGCTAATCAGCGAGGCCCGGTTGGCGACCAGTACGAACCCGGCGTGGCGGGACGGCGCCGGGCTCCCCTGTCGCGCTAGGGCGCCGGTGGGTTGGTTCTGGAGCCGCTGTTACTGGCGGGGGGGGGTCTCGGGGGTGGGAGGGGCTCCGAGGCGGGAATCTAGCGCACCGGGGGGGCGCCGTCCGCCGCCCCGCCGTCGGCCGCGGCCGCGGGCCCGGCGAGGCGCGCCCGGTCGCCGGCCGCCTCGCGGCAGCGCGAGACGATGAAGGGGGTCTTGCCCGACGGCAGCTTCTCGAGCGCTGCCACGTACTCGAAGGCGATCCGCGTGCCGGGGGCGAGGCGCAGCGCGGCCTCGGCGCGGACCGGGGCCTCGAGGTCGGGGGACGGGTCCCCCTCCGGGACGACGCGGACGACGATCGCGCCCGGCTCGGTCTGCACCAGCTGCGCCTCGCGGATCCCGGTCGCGTCCTTGAACAGGTGGTCGAGGCGGCCGACGAGCCGGCCCGCGGCGTCGATCACGAAGTCCTCGACGCGCCCCACCACGCGCTCGACCAGCCGGCCGCCGCGTCCGCAGGGACAGGCGGCTTCCGCGCTGGGCACCGCGACGTCGGCGGTGTCGTAGCGGACCAGGAACATCGCGCGGTTGCCGAAGGCGGTCGCGATCAGCCGCGCCGGCTGGCCGGCCGCCGCCGCACCGCCGGCGTCGTCCAGGAACTCCAGCCAGCTGTGCTCCTCGCGCACGTGGAGCCGGCCCTCCGGGCATTCGACGATGTTGCCGGCCAGCTCCGTGTTGCCGTACCAGACGCGCGGCGGGACGCCGAAGGCGGCCGTGATGACCTCCCGCTGGTGCGGCAGCAGGGTCTCGCTGGCCGTGATGACGGCCCGCGGGCGGATCCGGAGCCCGGCCTCGAGCGCCGCGCTGGCGACCAGCGCGACCGACGAGGGGTAGCCGTGGATCAGCTCCGGCTCGAACCGCGCGAGCGCCTTCGCGTAGGCGGGGAGGTGCCGCGGCGCCATGTGGTACGAGGAGAAGATCAGCTGGTTCTCGGCGTAGTTCCGGACCCAGAAGGGCGGCCGGTCCTGCTCCGCCGGGGCGACCGGGTGGCCGGCCAGGGTGGCAGTCCGCACGCCGCGCGGGCAGCCGTGCCACGAGCGGTGCTGCCAGGCAAAGGCGTTCTCGCGCTCGACGGCGCGCACGAGGGTGAGCAGTTCGAGCGGCGTTCCCGTCGTGCCGGAGGTGTGGCGGAGGGTCGTCGCGCCGTGGGTGGCCGCGTCGCGGGCGTAGAAGCCGGGGAGGTTCCGGCGCAGGTCGGACTTGGCCAGGATCGGGGCCGCGGCCGGATCCGCGGGCGCCCCCGCCGGGAAGAGCGCGGCGAAGTGATCGGCCTGCCGGACGGCGTCGGCGAGGAAGGCCGCGGCCTCGCGCCGCGACGCCTCGACCAGGTCCGCGGTGGGCAGCCACTGCGAGCGATCGAGCCGCGCCAGCGCGTCGCCGTACCCGGGCCCGAAGCGCTGCCGCTCGACCCGCAGGCTGTGCCACGTCGCGCCCAGCGAGCGCAGCCAGGCGGGCGCGCGCGCGTAGAGCGCTCTCGAAGCGGGGCTTCCGTACGCCACAGGGGGTTCCGCGGGCGAGTCTAGCCGACGCTCCCGGTGGCCGGTGGCCCGGCCTCGGGGGCCAGCCGGGGGGCCCAGCCGAAGTGGGGGCGGAAGGGGCGCCAGTCGGGCGCGCGCTCCCCCTCGGCGACGATCTCGGGCATCCCGCCGGGAAGCAGCCAGGCGAAGCGCTCCGGGTCGTCCAGCGGCCGTTGCAGCAGGGGGATGCGCGAGGGGTCGAAGCCCATCTCCAGGGTCGCCGCCCAGTCCACCGCCCACGGGTTGGTCCCGGCGACGATCACCCCGGAGCGGACCGGGTCCGGCGCCAGCGGGCCGTTCCCCTCGCCGCCGACGATCCCGTCGACGACCGCCAGGTATCGCCGCGGGGTCTCGCGCCGCCGCCCGTCCGCGCCGTACCAGAGCAGGATCTGGTTGAGGTCCATCACCATCCGCCAGGCGGTGTCGTTGCCGTACCAGTTGCCGGAGCGGACGACCTGGCTGGTGTCGCCGAAGGCCGAGCGGCCGGCCCGCTTCACCCAGCGGGCCCAGGCGCCGCCGGTCCCGCCGGTCGAGGTCAGAACCTTCTTGAAGGCCTGGATCGCGCGCGATTCCAGCGACCGCTTGAGACCGCTGTCGGGGAACTCGTCGCCGCCGTCGGCGGGCGAGCCGACGGTGTGGTGGGGTAGGCAGTTCCGGTAGCCGTTGATCCCGACCAGGTTCTTCAGCGCGAGGGTGACCCCGGTCTTCTTGTGCGTCTTCATCTTGGGGATGTTGATGAAGAGGTCGGCCATCATCGGCGTGGCGCAGACGACGTACTCGTGGCGGCC
>CAYZDB010000015.1:0-2562 GCA_964476985.1 uncultured Acidobacteriota bacterium
CAGGAAGCGGCCCGCCTGGCGGATCAGCACCGCGATCGAGACCCCGCCGTGCCCCGAGAGCACGGCGAGTTCGAGGTCGCCCCGCAGCCAGCCGGTCACGGGCGGAACCTACCGGAAATCGCGGAGGGGGGGAACGGGCGAAAAAAGAAAACCGGCGCCGGACGGGAACCCCTCCGCGCGCCGGCGCAAGAGAAAACGGTGCGCGACCGGGGTCGCGCACCGAGCCGTGACGTCAGACCTGGGCGGGAGACGACTGGCGATAGAAACCGAGGATCGCGAACCCCTTGCTGGCCTCGACCGCGGTGAAGTTCTCGTACACACGGTTCCGCCCGAGATCGAGCACGTAGTCGTGCCCTTCGAAGGCGAACCGGACGAACTTGTCGCCGGTCTGAACGGTCTTCCGGCGACCCCTGGTCACCGACTTCCGTGCCGCGCTCGCTCTGGTCATCGCTTTACGACTCCCTCGGTTGCGGATTCGACTCACCCAGTGCGGGAGTCAGATTGCAAGCTCCCTGCCAGCCGTGAGAGGCTACGCGAGAATCTCTAAGATATTGCAAATAAGCCACTTAATAATCGACTATGCGTGAGAAGGGTCAATCTGACCCATTTTCTCGGCCACCTGCGCCCCTTTGGCGTTGAAAACTGGGTCCCGGTGACCCTATATTGCGATCCCTGTTCGCCCTTCCCGGGATCGGGGTTCGCCGATGTCCCCACACTCTCCCGATGTTCCGGTCCCCGTCGAGCGCCGGGTCGCGGTCGTCGCCCTCGATCCCGCCGTCGCACGCGAGCTCGAGCGGCAGTGCCGCGCCATGGGGCACCGCGTCGTCGTCCTTCCGGCCCTCGCGGCCCTGCCCGGGCTCGACAACGACGTCGCTCCCGACCTGGTGCTGATCGACTTCGCGCTGCTCGGCGCCGAGCCGGCCCAGCAGCTGGCGCCCCTGGCCCGCGGGGACGAAGCCCCCTCGATCGTGCTCGTCGCCGCACCGGCCGAGGCGGCGGCCGCCTGGAGCCTCGTCGAGCGGGGCGCGCAGGACGTGGTGCACCGGCCGCCCTATCCGCAGGAACTGCGGCTGCGGGTCGCGCGCGCGCTCGAGGCCCGCGACCTGGGGATGCACCTCGCGAGCCTCGAGGAGGAGATCGCGGAGCGCTCCCGGCGCTCGTTCTCCGACCGGATCCTGGTCGCCCGCTCGGACGCGATGCGGGGGCTGGTCGAGATGATCGGCCGCGTCGCGCGGATGCGGACCACGGTGCTGGTGCTCGGCGAGAGCGGCGTCGGCAAGGAGCTGGTGGCACGCACCGTGCATTTCCGGTCGCCGCGCCTGGACGGGCCGTTCATCGCGCTGAACTGCGCCGCGCTCCCGCCGCACCTGATCGAATCGGAGCTGTTCGGCCACGAGCGCGGGGCCTTCACCGGCGCCATCAGCCGGCGCGCCGGGAAGTTCGAGCTGGCGCACCGGGGCACGCTGTTCCTCGACGAGATCGGCGAGACCGACATGCCGACGCAGGCCAAGCTGCTGCGCGTCCTCGAGCAGCAGGAGTTCATGCGGGTCGGCGGCTCGCGGCCGGTGCGGGTCGACGTCCGCCTGGTCGCCGCGACCAACGCCGACCTCGAGCGGCTGGTCCGCGAGGGACGGTTCCGCGAGGACCTCTACTACCGGCTGAAGGTCCTGACGCTCCTGGTCCCTCCCCTGCGCGAGCGGCGGGAGGACATCCCCGACCTGGCCGAGACGTTCCTGGTCCAGGTCTGCCGCAACAACCACCTCCGGCCGCGGCGGCTCACCGCGGCGGCGCTCGCCGCGCTCTGCCGGTACCCGTGGCCGGGGAACGTCCGCGAGTTGATGAACACCCTCGAGGCCGTGGTCGTGAGCACCCCTGCCGAGACCCTCGACACGGAGCACCTGCCGCCCCCGGTCCGCGCCGGAATCTCCGCGTCCGGCGTGCGTTCTCACGCGATCGCCGGGTCGTCGCTGAAGGACGTGGAGGCGGAGACGATCCGCCAGACCCTGGCCGCGATGCAGGGGTCGCGCACCCGCGCCGCGGAAGCGCTGGGGATCGGGCTGCGCACGCTGCGCCGCCGGATCCAGGAACTGGGACTCGACCGCGAGCTGCCGCCGCGGCCCGGCCGACCCCGGCGCGACACCGCGACCTGATCCGCGCCGCGCCGCCGCCGGAGCGCGCGCACGACGCGCTCGCACCGCGCTGCTCGCGCTTTTTTTGCTCGCCAAGCCCTTGACAGTCGCGCTCTTGGCGCGCACAAAGGCGTCAAGGTGCACGCCGATGCGGGGACGCCCGCATGGTGCGGGAGGGCAACTGCCCCCCGCGGAGGCACGAAGCATGGCAACTCGCAAGAAGGCCACGAAGAAGGCCACCCGCAAGAAGGCGGTCCGCAAGGCCGTCCGTCGCAAGGCCGTTCGCAAGGCCGTCCGTCGCAAGGCCGTTCGCAAGGCCGTCCGTCGCAAGGCCGTCCGCAAGGCCGTGCGCCGCAAGGCCGTCCGCAAGGCCGTGCGCCGCAAGGCCGTCCGCAAGGCGGTGGTCCGCAAGGCCGTCCGCAAGGCGGTGGTT
>CAYZDB010000015.1:2662-19928 GCA_964476985.1 uncultured Acidobacteriota bacterium
CCGCAAGGCCGTCCGCAAGGCGGTGGTCCGCAAGGCCGTCCGCAAGGCGGTGGTTCGCAAGGCCGTCCGCAAGGCGGTGGTCCGCAAGGCCGTCCGCCGGGCGGTGGTCCGCAAGGCCATCCTCAACGCGCTGACCGAGGGATAGGCATCGCGGAGAACGCCCCGACGGCGCGGGCGAAGCGGGCGACACGATCGCCGTTCGCAAGCGGCGCCGGGTGGGGTGAGTAGCCTGTAGCAGGCCTTCGAAGGAAGGGCCCCCCGTTCGCGGGGGGCCTTTTTTTTCTCGACGGCTGCGCTCGGGCGGGGGTCCCGGCGCGCTCCGGCGGAGCGGAGCGCCCCGCCGGCGGACCGGAAATTCGCGGTCGCCTTAAAAAAAGAGGGCGACTGGCTCTTGACAGCCGCGAACACCGGCAAGCATATATCCCACAAGGTGTGCACCCCTGCGGGGACGCCTGCAGGAACCCGGAGGGCGATAGGCGCCCTCAAGGAGGCCAGGAACCATGGCAGTTCGCAAGAAGGCGACCAAGAAGGCTACGCGCAAGGCGAAGGTCAAGAAGGCCACGCGCAAGGCGAAGGTCAAGAAGGCCACCAAGAAGGCCACCCGTAAGGCGAAGGTGAAGAAGGCCACGAAGAAGGCCACGCGCAAGGCGAAGGTCAAGAAGGCCACCAAGAAGGCGAAGGCCAAGAAGGCCACCAAGAAGGCCACCAAGAAGGCCACAAAGAAGATGGCGCGCAAGACGGCCAAGCCGCTGATCGAGGCGCCGCCCGCTTTCTAAAGAGATCTACTAAAAGCATCCTTCGAAGGAAAGCCCCCCGGACTCCGGGGGGCTTTTTTTCGCTTCCGCAGGGCGCCGGCGCACGATCCAGGCAGGCGCAGGCCGCGGCGCCGTCAGATCGCGGTGTCCTGGTAGCGCCCGAAGACGGACGCCAGCCGACCTGCAATTTCGCCGACGGTCGCGTAGGCCTCGACCGCCTCGAGGATTGCCGCGACCAGGTTGTCCCCGCCCCGCGCAGCGCGCTCGACGCCGTCCAGCGCGCGCGACCAGGCGGCCGCGTCGCGCGTCGCGCGCACCTGGCGCGTGCGCTCGACCTGCTGCGCGCGGACCTGGTCCGCGACCCGCTGGACCGGGATCCGCTGCTCCGCTTCGTCGCGGAAGCGGTTGACGCCGACCACGACCTGGTCGCCCGACTCGATCGCCCGCTGGGTGCGGTAGGCGGCGTCGGCGATCTCGCGCTGGGGGAAGCCGGCCTCGATCGCCGGCACCGCCCCCCCGAACTCGTCGATCCGGGCCAGGAGGGCGCGGGCCTCGGCCTCGAGGCGGTCGGTCAGGGCTTCGACGAAGTACGAGCCGGCGAGCGGGTCGACCGTGTCCCCCACCCCGGTCTCGTGGGCCAGGACCTGCTGGGTCCGCAGCGCGATCGTGACCGCGCGCTGGGTCGGGAGCCCGAGCGCCTCGTCCATCGAGTTGGTGTGGAGCGACTGGCAGCCCCCGAGCACGGCCGCCAGGGCCTCGAAGGCGGTCCGCATCACGTTGTTGTCGGGCTGCTGGGCGGTCAGCGAGGACCCGGCGGTCTGGGCGTGGAACCGCAGCTTGCCCAGGTTGCGGTCCGTCGCCCCGAAGCGCTCGGCCACGATCCGGGCCCAGAGCCGGCGGGCGGCGCGGAACTTGGCGACCTCTTCCAGGATGTCGATCTGGGCGTTGAAGAAGAACGACAGCCGGGGGGCGAAGCTCTCGAGCGGCAGCCCGGCGGAGAGCGCCGCCTCGACGTACGCGATCGCGTCGGCCAGGGTGAAGGCGATCTCCTGGGCGGCGGTCGAGCCGGCCTCGCGGATGTGGTAGCCGCTGATCGAGATCGTGTTCCAGGCCGGGGTGTGGGCCGCGCACCAGGCGAAGGTGTCGGTGATCAGCCGGAGCGACGGCCGCGGCGGGAAGATGTAGGTCCCGCGGGCGATGTACTCCTTCAGGACGTCGTTCTGGATCGTCCCCCGCAGCGCCTTCGGCTCGACCCCCTGCCGGCGCCCGACGGCCACGTACATCGCCAGCAGGATCGCCGCCGGGGCGTTGATCGTCATCGAGGTGCTGACCTGGTCGAGCGGGATCCCGTCGAGCAGGACCTCCATGTCGGCGAGCGAGTCGATCGCCACCCCGACCTTCCCGACCTCCCCCTCGGCGACCGGGTCGTCCGAGTCGTAGCCCATCTGCGTGGGCAGGTCGAACGCGACCGAGAGCCCGGTCTGCCCCTGCGAGAGCAGGTAGCGGTAGCGGGCGTTCGACTCCTCGGCCGTCCCGAACCCGGCGTACTGCCGCATCGTCCAGAACTGGCCCCGGTACATCGTGGGCTGCACGCCGCGGGTGAACGGGTACTCGCCCGGGAAGCCGAGCGTCTCGAGGTAGTCCCCGCCCGCGAGATCGGCCGGGGTGTAGAGCCGCTGGATCTCGGCGCCGGAACTGGTCTCGAAGCGCTCGCGGCGCTCCGCGGAGCGGGCCAGCGCCTTCGCGACGGTGGTCGCGTTCCAGCGCGCGGCCTCGCGCGCGATCCGGTCCTCGCTGCTCATGGTGTTCCCCTGGCTGGTCGGCGCGCGCCGGAAGTCCGTCCTCGCGCCCGAGGTGGGGTGACGAGTATGCCCCGGCCGGCCCCCCGCGGGAACCGGCAGCGGCGGGGGTAGGATGCCCGGCGTGAGCCCGCCGCCCGATCGCACGCTGGCGTGGGGAGCGACCCGGCTCCCGTTGCCGGAGCACTGGCGCGAGTGGCCGTGGCTCGAGCCGGCGCGCGCCGCCCCGGCCGACTCCGCCTCGCCCGCCGCGCTCGACGCCGCGATCCGCGCCGCGGCGGCCCGGGCCGCGCAGGGGCTCGGATCGTCGCAGCGCCTCGCCCTCGTCGCGCCCGACCGCACGCGCCCGCTGCCGCTCGCGTCGCTCCTTCCCTTGACGCTCGACGCGCTGGCCGCGGCGGGCGTGCCGGACGACCGGATCGACCTGGTCCCGGCCTCGGGGATTCACCGCCCGATGTCCGGGCCGGAGTTGGCCGAGTGGATCGGTCCCGGCGCGTCCGTTCGCGTCGCGGCGCTGCCGCACGATGCCGACGCCCCGGCGGTGCCGCTGGGCACGACCCCGTCCGGGATCGCGGTGGCGGCGCACCCGGCCGTCGCCCGCGCCGGGGCGGTGCTGGCGCTCGGGCGGATCGTCTTTCACTACCTCGCGGGGTACGGCGGCGGGCGGAAGCTGCTGGTCCCGGGCGTGGCCGCGCGCGACACGATCGTCGCGGTGCACCGGCGCTGCCTGTCCCCGCGGCCCGGCGAGGGGCGGCACCCGCTGGCCCGCGCGGGCGTGCTCGACGGGAACCCGGTCCACGAGGCGGCGGTCGAGGCGGCGCGCCTGTTCCCGCCCACGACGATGCTCCACCTCGCGGTCGACCCCGGCGAGGCGCCGTGGGCGGAGGCGGGCGACCCGTTCGAGGACCACGCGCGCGCCGCCGCGCGCTACGCGTCGGCGCACCGCGTGACGCTCCCCGCGCCGCTCGACGCGATCGTCGTCTCGGCCGGCGGCGCCCCGGCCGACCGCGACCTGGTCCAGGCGCACAAGGCGCTCGACGCGGTGGCTCCCGTGGTGCGGGACGGCGGCCTCGTGGTTCTCGTCGCGGCCTGCGGCGACGGCGTCGGCAATCGCGAGCTGGCGGAGGGGCTGCGGCTCGGTCCGCCGGCGGCGATCGAAGCCGCGCTGCGCCGCGAGTTCCGCGTCGGCCTGCACACCGCGCTCGCGCTGGCGGAGAAGACCCGCCGCCTGCGGGTCCTGGCCCTTACAGAACTGCCCGACGAGTTGCTGGCCGCGGCCGGGATGGAGCGGGTCGGGTCGCTCGACGCGGCGGCGCGGGTGCTCGACGCGGCGGTCGGGGAGGGGGCGGGGGTGGCGGTGGCGGGGAGGGGGGGGGCGCTGCTCTACGAGGTCGCCCGCCTCTGACCCCACGGTGGCCGCGAGCGTGTTGGTGCGCTCGGCGGAAGGGGCCGTCCGGGGGGCGGTCCCGGCGATCCTGGGTGCACGGGTCCCGGGTCCCCCCGGCCGCCCTGTGGGAGGCCCGTCCCCGCCGGCCCCCGGGGGGCGGGGAGTACCCCGCGCCACCAACACTCTTGTGGCCACCGTGAGGGTAGTCGCCCCCCCGCCCCGCGAGTATGCTCTTCCGGCCCTGCCGGGGGTCCCCAGGCTGCCCGGCCACCGACGCCACCTTCTTCCCCGGAAAGCACAACGATGAGCCACGACGACGCCACGCACGCCGACCTCCCCGACGGTGGCGAGCGCGCGGAATCCCCCGCGCCTCCCGCCCCGCCCGCACCCGAAGGGCACGACGCATCGCCGGCCATCCCGGCGCCCGAGCCTGCCGTCGCGCTTCCCGCCCCTCCCGAGGTCGCGGAGCTGCCGCCTCCCGCTCCCGTGGAGCCGCTCAGCGCACCCGTCCCGGAGACGGGCCCGATCCCCGGCGAGGAATGGGGCTGGGTCGACGAGCAGGACGTGGTGCACCAGAAGGACGGCGCGCTCTTCAAGGGGCGGCCGCTCGGGCCGCTGAAGGGGCGCAGCAAGCGGACCGCCTTCGCGTTCTACGTCGAGCGCTTCCAGAAGCTGGAGGCGAAGACCGCGGAGCTGGAGCGGGAGATCGGGGCCGCGGCCAACAAGGGGCGCTTCTCCGAGCGGACCCAGCGGCTGGCCGACCAGGTCCGGTCCGCCGACGCGCTGGGCGACTTCGACGCCCTGCTCGCGCGGCTCGAGGCGATGCGCCACGAGGTGCTCGACTTCCAGGCTGCGCAGCGGGCCCGCAAGGAAGAGCTGATCGCCGTCGCCGAATCGCTCATGGCGCTGACCTCCTGGACGCAGACCGCCGACAAGATGAAGAAGCTCCAGGAGCAGTGGAAGGGGCTGGGCTCGGCCTCGCGCGAGGACGACGAGCTGCTCTGGAAGCGCTTCCGCGGCGCCCTCGACGCCTTCTTCCAGCGGCGCGACGAGAACCGCACGCAGCAGTCGCACGAGCGCGGCGAGGCGCGGCGCAAGAAGGAAGAGCTGTGCGCGCGGGCCGAGGCGCTGGTCGAGTCGACCGAGACCGAGAAGACGGCGCACGCGATGGAAGAGATGATGGTCGAGTGGAAGGCCGCCGGCTGGGCCGGGCGCGACGTCGAGGAGTCGCTCTGGGAGCGGTTCCGCACCGCGCGCGGGGCCTTCTTCGAGCGCCGCCGCGCCGCGCAGAACCAGGCCTCCCACGACCGCGAGGCGCACAAGCAGCGCAAGATCGCGCTGTGCGAGGCGGCGGAGGCGCTGGCCGCTTCCCCCGACGTGTTCGGCGCCTGCGAGCAGGCCAAGCAGCTCCAGTCCGAGTGGAAGTCCGTCGGACCGGTGCCGCGGGCCCTCTCCGACCAGCTCTGGGAGCGCTTCCGCGGGGCCTGCGACAAGGTCTTCGCGCGGGCCCAGGACGAGCGCAAGCACCGCCGCACGGAGTGGAGCCACCAGAAGCAGGAGTCGGTCTCGCGCAAGCGCGAGCAGGCCGAGGCGCTGCGCGAGTCGATCGCCCGCGACCTGGGCCACGTCGACCGCTGGCGGCAGGCGCTGGCCGGGCTGAAGGACGGCGGGCGGGCCGAGGAGATGCGCCGCGGCCTCGACGAGAAGATCCAGGGGGTCGAGGAGCGCCTGGCCCAGAAGCGCACCCGCCTGGCCGAACTCGAGCTCGAGATCAAGAACGCCCCGTGAGGCCGGGCCTGGCGCGGACCGCGACGCGGGCGGCGCTCGGGCTGGCGCTGCTGGTGGCCGCGGCGGGGGCCCCCGCGGCCCGGGCCGGTGACGAGCACGGGCACGATGCCGGCTCGGAGGCCGCCGGGTCCGCGGCCTGGCAGACCCCCGCCGAGCGCTCCGGGTTCCAGTCCACCCCCTCCTACGACGAGACGATCGCCTTCCTGCGGCGGCTCGAGGACAGGTCGCCCGCGCTGCGTCTCGGGTTCTACGGCAGCTCGGGCGAGGGGCGGCCGCTGCCGTTCGTCGTCGTCTCGCGCGAGGGGGCGTTCACCCCGCAGGCGGCGCAGGCGCAGGACAAGCCGATCGTGATGATCGTCGCCGGGATCCACGCCGGCGAGATCGACGGCAAGGACGCGCTGCTGATGATCCTGCGCGACATCGCGCTGGGCGAGGCCCCGGAGCTGCTGGACGCGGCGACGCTGCTGGTCGTTCCGATCTACAACGTCGACGGGCACGAGCGGGTCTCGCCCTTCAACCGGCCCAACCAGGACGGACCGCGGCAGGGGATGGGGTTCCGGACCACGGCCAGCGGCCTCGACCTCAACCGCGACCACGTCAAGCTGGAGAGCCCCGAGGCGCGCGCGCTGGTCGGGCTCTTCAACGCCTGGCGGCCGCACCTGCACGTCGACACCCACGTCACCGACGGCGTCGACCTGGAGTGGACGCTGACCTTCGCGCTGGCCGAGGCCCCGCAGGCCGCGCCGTCGCTCCAGGAGTGGTGGTCCTACAACCTGCCGCCGGTGGTCTCGATGATGGCGCGCGGCGGGCACCGGATCGGGCCGTACGTCGACCTGAAGGACGGGACCGACCCGGCGAAGGGGTTCGAGTCGTGGGTCGGCGAGCCGCGCCTGTCGACCGGCTACTTCAACCTGCGCAACCGCCCGACGCTGCTGATCGAGATGCACTCCTACAAGCCCTACGAGCAGCGGGTCGACGCACTGCGCGACTTCCTCGCGCTGCTGGTGCGGCAGACGGGGAGCTCGGGGCAGGCGCTCCGGGTGGCGGTGGCCGCGGCGGAGCAGCGGACCGTGGCGGCGGGACAGCCCGGGGCCGAGCCTTCCGAGCTCGTGCTGGAGTGGACGCTCGACGGGCAGGCCACGCCGGTGCGGGTGCCGTTCTTCGACTTCACGGTCGTCGAGTCGGCGCCGCTGGGCCGCAAGGTCCTGCAGTACGACCGCTCGAAGACGGTCCCGCTGGAGGTTCCGTGGTCGCACCGCGCCCGCGCGAAGACCGCGGTCCCGCGGCCGCGCGGCTACCTCGTCCTGCCCGGCTGGCCGCTGATCGAGGAGAAGCTGCGGGCCCACGGGCTCGAGGTGCGGCGGCTCGACGCGCCCGCGGAGCTGGCCGTCGAGACGCTGCGCCTGTCCGAGCCGAAGTTCGAGACCCGCTCCTACCAGGGGCGGGTCCGCGTCAGCTACCGCGTGGCGCGCGAGCGCACGACGCGGCGGGTCCCGGCGGGCACGCTGTTCGTCCCCGCAGCGCAGCCCGACTTCGAGGTCGCCGCACAGCTGCTGGAGCCCGAGTCGGCCGATTCGCTCGCCGCGTGGGGGATGCTCAGCTCGGTCTTCGAGCGCAAGGAGTACATCGACCCCTCGGTGCTGCACCGGCTGGCCACGGAGCTGCTGAAGGACCCGCAGGTCGCGGCCGAGTGGGAGGCGGCGCTGGCGGGCGATCCCGCGCTCGCGGGCGACGGGACCGCGCGCTACCTCTGGTGGTACCGGCGCACGCCGTACTGGGACGAGACGGTCGGGCTGATGCCGGTCTACCGGCTGACGGGGCCGATCGAGGTCCCTTCCTCGCCGCTGCGCTGACCCCCCGATAGAATCCCCAGCTTCATCGATCGGCGGCGGCGGACACCCGGCGCGGCCCGGACGGAGCGCACCCGTGACGGAACTCAAAGAGAAGCTGACCTCCCTTCGGATCGAGAAGGGGGCGGGACCGGCCGCCCGGCTCCGCTTCCGGCGCTGGCCGCTGTGGGTCCTCGCGGCGGTCGTCGCGGCGGGGGCGCTCTTCGCGCTGTCCGGTAAGTTTCGCGGTCCGGTCGAGGTCTCGACGATCACGCCAACCGTGATCACCCCCGAGCAGCTCGCCGCCGGGCAGCCGATCCTCACCGCGTCGGGCTACCTCGTGCCGCGCCGCCGCGCGATCGTTTCCTCCAAGATCCAGGGGCGGCTGTCGGAGCTGCGGGTCGAGGAGGGGAGCCGCGTCGCGGAAGGGGAGGTGATCGCACGGCTCGAGAGCCGCGACTTCGAGGCCCAGGTGGCGCGGGCCAACGCCGGGATCCAGCGGACGGAGGCCGCGATCCAGCGCGCCTCGGCCGACCTCGCCGAGTTCGAGCGGCAGCTGCGCAAGGCGACGCAGCTGGTGGCCGACGGGGTCGCCGCGGTCGACGACCAGGAGGCCGCCGCCTCGCGGGTCGCGATCGCGCGCGCGGCGCTCGACCAGGCCCGGGCCGAGCTGGCGGTGTCGCGGGGGGACCTCGCACTGGCCGAGGCGAACCTGTCGAACACCGTGATCCGCGCGCCGTTCGCGGGGACGGTCGTCCGCAAGATGGCAGAGGTGGGCGAGAGCGTCGCGCCGATCCCGCCGGGCGTGAACATCTCGACCGCCTCCGGCGCGATCGTCGCGCTGGCCGACCTCGACACGCTCGAGGCCGAGGTCGACGTCGGCGAGGCCAACGTCGCCAAGCTGGGCGTCGAGCAGCCGGCGCAGGTCGCGGTCGAGGCCTTCCCGGACCGGAAGTACCGGGGCGTGCTGCGCCAGATCATCCCCTCCGCCGACCGGACCAAGGCGACGGTGCTGGTGCGTGTCACGCTGGTCGACAAGGACCGCGACCTCAAGCCGGAGATGAGCGCGCGCGCCGACTTCCTGTCGCAGCGCACGGAGAGCGCGCCGCTGCCGACGAAGCCGGAGATCCTCGTCCCGGCCGACGCGCTGGTGCGGGCCGGCGACGCCGTCTCGGTCTTCGTGGTCGAGGAGGCCGGGGACCGCCGGACGCTGCGCCCGGTCGCGGTCACGACCGGCGAGACGCGGCCCGCGGGCGTCGTCGTGACCTCGGGCCTGGCGGGCGGCGAGACGATCGTGATGCGGCCGGCGGCGACGCTGAAGCCCGGCCAGGCGGTCGCGGTCAAGGGCCGGTGAGACGATGGCGAAGGCGGCCGAGGTCGAGGTCCGGGACGTCCGCAAGGTCTACCGGCGCGACGCCGAGGAGATCCTCGTCCTCGACGGGCTGACGCTCGACGTGCCGAAGGGGGAGTTCGTCGCGCTGATGGGCCCGTCGGGCTCGGGCAAGACGACGCTGCTCAACCTGATCGCCGGGATCGACCGCCCGACCTCGGGCACCGTGACCGTCGGCGGGACGGACGTGACCCGGCTGAGCGAGGGCGAGCTGGCCCGCTGGAGATCGCTCCACGTCGGCTTCATCTTCCAGTTCTACAACCTGATCCCGGTGCTCACGGCGCTCGAGAACGTCGAGCTGCCGCTGCTGCTGCAGCCCTTCTCACGCGGCGAGCGGCGCGACCGCGCGCTGACCGCGCTGGAGATCGTGGGGCTGGCCGACCGCAGCCGGCACTACCCGCGCCAGCTCTCGGGCGGCCAGGAACAGCGCGTGGCGATCGCCCGCGCGATCGTCACCGACCCCACGGTGCTGGTCGCCGACGAGCCGACCGGCGACCTCGACTCGAAGAGCGCCGACGAGGTGCTGCACCTGATGGAGGCGCTCAACCGCGAGTTCGAGAAGACGATCGTGATGGTCACGCACGACCCGCGCGCGGCGGCGGTGGCCCGCGTCCGCTACCACCTCGAGAAGGGCCGGCTGGTCGACTGAGATGCGCTTTCTCCCCTACATCCTGAAGCACCTCCGGCACAACTGGTTCCGGACGGCGCTGACCGTGCTGGCGATGGCGCTCTGCATCTTCCTGTTCTGCGTGCTCGAGACCGCGATCGACGCGATCAACTCCTCGACCGAGAGCGCTTCGGACAAGCGCCTGATCGCGCGCCACGCGGTCAGCCTGGTCTTCAACCTGCCGGTCTACTACGGCCCGCGGATCGCCGCGGTGCCGGGCGTGCGGCGCGTGGCCGGGGCCAACTGGTTCGGCGGGATCTACCAGGACCGCAAGAACTTCTTCCCCAACTTCGCGGTCGACGCCGAGCCCTACCTGGCGATCTACCCCGAGTACATCCTGCCCCCCGAGCAGAAGGACGCCTTCCTGCGCGACCCGCGCGGCGCGATCGTCGGCCGCGAGACGGCCGAGCGCTTCGGCTGGAAGCCCGGCGACGTGATCCAGATGGAGTCGACGATCCCGCCCTACCGCACCGGCCGGCCGTTCGAGTTCGTGATCCGCGGGATCTACGACAGCGACCCCGCGCGCTACCCGGGGACGAACCTGCAGCAGCTCTTCTTCCACTACCGGTACCTCTACGAGTCGACCGGGCGGCGGGTCGGCAAGGGGACCTTCGTCCTCGAGATCGACGACCCGGCGCGGGCCGGCGCCGTCAGCCGCGAGGTCGACGCGCTGTTCGAGAACTCGACCGCGCAGACCAAGACCGAGACCGAGGCCGCCTTCCGGGCCAGCTTCATCGCGCTGATCGGCAACATCGCGCTGCTGCTGCGCGTGATCGGCCTGGCCACGACCTTCACGATCCTGCTGGTCACGGCCAACACGATGAGCATGGCGGTCCGCGAGCGCCGCAAGGAGATCGCGACCCTCAAGACGCTGGGCTTCTCCGGCGGCACCGTGATGGGCCTCGTGCTGGGCGAGGCGGTCCTGCTGGGGCTGCTGGGCGGGGGCCTCGGCCTGCTGATGGGCGAGCGCTTCATCCACGTGCTGCCGAAGATCCCGATGGTCGGCGACATCTTCCGCGGGGTGGCCGACCGGGGGCTGTCGCCCGAGCTGGGGGCGCTGGCCTTCGGCCTGGCGGTGGCGCTGGGGGCGGCGGCCGGCTTCTTTCCGGCGCTGCTGGCCTACCGCGAGCGGATCACCACCGCGCTGAGGCAGCTGTGAAGCTGGCGCTGCTGCTCTCCTACAACCTGCGCAGCGTGCTGCAGCGCTGGCGCACCAGCCTGCTCGCGATCTTCGGGATCGGGCTGGTGGTCGGGGTGCTGGGCTGGCTGTTCGCGATGTCCTCCGGCCTGCGCGAGACGCTCAAGTCGACCGGGATCCCGGCGAACGCGATCGTGGTCCAGAAGGGCTCCACCTCCGAGCTGACCTCCGGGCTCGGCAACGACGCCGCGAGCCTGATCGAGGTCGACGCGCGGGTCCTGCGCGGTCCCGACGGGCGGCCGCTGGCCTCGCCCGAGATGGTCGTCGTGGCGTCGCTCAAGCGCCGCAGCGACGGCGCGCCGATCAACGTCCTGGTGCGCGGCGTGACGCCGCGCGCCTTCGCGGTGCGCCACGCGGTCGAGATCGCCGAGGGGCGCAACTTCCGGCCCGGGCTGGGCGAGATCGTCGTCGGCCGGCGCCTGATCGACCAGTTCGACGGGGTGGACATCGGCGACACGATCACGCTCCAGCGCCGACCCTGGACCGTGGTCGGGATCTTCGCGGCCGACGGGTCGGGCTTCGAGAGCGAGATCTGGGGCGACGCCGACCTGATGCGCCAGGCGTTCAACCGGACCGGCGGCTGGCAGTCGCTGACGCTGCGGCTGAAGGACCCGGCCGCGCTGCCGGCGTTCGCGGAGGAGCTGTCGAAGGACCCGCGCTTCCAGCTCGAGATGAAGCAGGAACAGGCCTACTACGAGGCCCAGGCCGGCGGCACCGGGACCGCGCTGCTCTACCTGGGCTACTTCGTGACCGTGATCCTGGGGGTCGGCGCGGCGTTCGGCGTGATCAACACGATGTACGGGATCGTCGGCGCGAGGACGCGCGAGATCGGGACGCTGCGCGCGCTCGGCTTCTCGCGGCTCTCGATCCTGCTCGGGGTGCTGATCGAGTCGGTGGTGCTGGCGCTGATCGGCGGGGTCCTGGGGGTGCTGTTCACGCTGCCGTTCGAGGGCTACACCGCGGCGACCGCCGGGGCCTCGTTCAGCCAGCTCTCGTTCGCCTTCCGGATCACGCCGCGCGGGATCGCGGCGGGGATGCTCGTGGCCCTCGTGCTGGGGGTGATCGGCGGCCTGCTGCCGGCGATCCGGGCCGCGCGGATCCCGGTCACCGCGGCGCTGCGCGAGGCCTGAGCGGATCGCTACGGGACGACCTTCACCTCGTCGACCAGCTCCTTCACGCCGTTGATCCCGAGCACGGTGCGCGCGGCCAGGTCCCGGGCGCGGACCGTCGGCGCGGTCCCGCGCAGCGTGACCACCCCCGCCGCGACCGCCAGCTCGTAGCGGCCGTCCACCCCCTCGCCGGCCGAGCCGTCGAGCTGCGCCGCGGCCCACTGCCGGATCCGCTCGTCGTCCGCGGGCGGGGTCTCGAGCCGGTCGACGACGGCGACCACGCCGGGCACGCGCGCCGCGGCCTGGCGCGCGTCGAAGCGCCGCCGGCCGTCGGCGATCGTGCCGGTCAGCGTGACCCGGCCGGCCTCGACCGCGGCCGCCACGGGCAGGCGGGCGGTCGCCTTGTCCTCGCGCAGCTCGGTCTCGACGGCGGACAGGATCTCGGCGTCGGGCCGCCCCGCGCTCCGCACCGTGGTGCGGTCGACGATCTCGATGATCCCCGCGACTCCGCCCGCGACCTCGCGCGCGCGCCAGCTGCGGGAGAGGTCCGAGACCACGCCGCTGATCGAGGCGACGCCCTGCTGCACGCTGACGCGCAGCAGCTCGCGCGAGAGCCCCTTGGCGCCGGCGAAGCGCTGCGCGACCGCGGCGGCCAGCTCGGCGTCGGACGGGACGGACGCGGCGGCGGGGCCGGCCGCCAGGGCGGCGGACACCAGCAGCAGCGCGGCCGCCGCGGACCGGGTCCGGCTCAAGGCTAGGGCCTCAGGACCTTGACGTCGCGCGAGGGCGGAACGACGGTCAGCTGGGACTCGACGCCGCGCACGCCGTTGACGCCCCAGGCGATCTCCTCGGCCTGGTAGCTCGCGGAGAGCAGCGGCACCGTGCCGGTCAGGGTCACGACGCCGCCGTCGACCTGCGTCGTGATCCGCCCGCTGACCGGGGTCCCGGTCCCGCCGGCGAGGATCGCGGCGACGGCCTTCTGGATCTCGTCGTCGGGCGCGTCGGGCGACAGCAGCTGGTCGACGACCTGCTGCACGCCGGCCACGCGGGCCACCGCGTCGCGCGCCTCGAAGCGCTTGCGCGAGTCGCGCACGGACCCGGTGAGCGTGACGACGCCGGCCTGGGCCGTGGCCGTGATCGACCCGACCTCCGGCGTGTCGAGCAGGCGCCGGCTCAGCGCGTCGCCGATCGCGGTCGTCAGCGCCGAGTCCGGGACCCCGGCATTCTCGAGCGAGACCTGCGGCTGGTAGCCGACCACGCCGAAGATCGCGGCCGCGTCGTCGCGCACCTTCCAGGCCTCGTAGAGCGTGTCGACCGTGCCGGACACGGTGACCACGCCGTCCGCGACCTCGACCGTCAGCCGGTCGTCCTGCAGTGCCGGGTCCCCGGCGAGCCGCTGCGCGATCTTCGAGCGCACGTCGGAGTCGTCATACCCGGCGCCCTGCGGGAAGGCCGCCGGAAGGACGAGGAGCAGCACGAGCAGGACCGGCGCGGTGCGGATCGTCTTCATGGTTCCTCCGTCTCGCGGGGAGTGTCGTCCCTGCCGGCCGCTTCGGCCACCTGGCGCGGCAGGCGTTCCAGGAGCGTCAGCTCGGGCAGCTCCTCCGCCGCGGTCACGCCCAGCTCCCTGAGCTTGCGCGCCTGCGGCAGGAAGCGCGACTCGAGCGAGCCGACGGCGTCGTTGTAGGCCTGGACCGCCTGTCCCAGGTTGCGACCGACCGCCGCGAACTTCTCGAGCAGCACGTCGAGCCGCTTGTGCAGCTCGCGTCCCAGCTCGCTGATCTGCCGGGCGTTGGCCGCCAGCCGCTCCTGCTGCCAGCCGTAGGCCACCGCGCGCAGCAGCGCGATCAGCGTGATCGGGCTGGCCGGGATGACGCGGGCCTCGACGCCGTACTCGATCAGGCCGGGGTCGTGGCGCAGCGCCTCGGCAAAGAACGATTCGCCGGGCAGGAACATCACGACGAACTCCGGCGTCTCCGGGAACTGGTTCCAGTAGGCCTTCTCGCCCAGCTTCCGCAGGTGCGTGCGCACCTGCGCCGCGTGCTCGGCGAGCCGCTTGTCGCGCGTCGCGTCGTCCGTCGCCTCGGCCGCGTCGAGGAAGCCGACGAGCGGCGTCTTGGCATCGACGATGATCTGCTTGCCGCCCGGGAGCCGGACGATCAGGTCGGGCCGCAGCTTCCCGGCGTCCCCGTCGCGGACTTCCTGCTGCACGAAGTCGCAGTACTCGAGCATCCCCGCCAGCTCGACCACGCGCTGGAGCTGGATCTCGCCCCAGCGGCCCCGCACGTCGGGAGCCCGCAGCGCGCGGACGAGCCGCTGCGTCTCGGCCTTCAGGTCGCCGTGCGCGCCGACGATCTGGCGCAGCTGCTCGTCCAGCCGGGCCGCCCCGAGGAGCCGCTGCTCGGCGGTCTTCTTGAGCTCGCCGTCGATCCCGGCCAGCGCCTCGCGGATCGGGGTGACGAGCTGCTCGACCGCCTGGCGGCGGGCCTCCAGCTCCTGCCCGGCGTCGGCCTTCAGCTCGCCGAAGCGCGAGGCGGCCAGCTCCAGGAAGGACTGGTTGTTGGCCCGCAGCGCCTGCGCCGCGAGCGCCTCGAAGCTCTCGCGCAGCGCGCGGTCGGCGTCGGCGAGCAGCACCTCGCGCGCGGTGGCGGCGCGCTCGCGCTCGGCGAGCTGGACCGCGAGCGTCGCGATCCGCGCCCGCGCGACGAGCCAGGCCAGCGCCGCGCCGAGCGCGAGCGCGCCCAGCGCGACGAGCAGGATCGGCAGCCAACTCCCCGAGTTCACTCGCCCTCGCTCCTGCGGGACCGGCCCCGCGCCGCCGGCGGCGACCAGCGGTAGCGCGCCAGCTCGAGCGTCCCGTTCGGACGGAAGACTACCCCTTCCGCCTCGAGCAGGGCGCGCTGCAGGCCGGGCGGGACGTCCGGCATGCGCTCCGTCGAGCAGCCGCCGGCGGCGTTGACGACCCGCTGCCAGGGGACGCCCGCCGGGCAGCCGTGCATCGCCCAGCCGACCGCGCGCGGCGAGAGGCGGTTTCCCAGCAGGGTCGCGATCTGGCCGTAGGTCATGACCCGGCCGCGCGGGATCCGGCGGACCAGCGCGTAGATCGCGGCGAAGGCCCCGCCGCGCTCCGCCGGCAGCTCGGCGTGCACCCGCCCCCCGGCCGCGGCCCTGCCCCCCTTGCGTGCCGTCATCGTCGCTCCCCCGCCGTCCCGGGCCCCGCCCGGCCGCTCCGGCCGATGTCCGGGCGAAGCCGGGCCGCGAGCGGTCCCGTCCGTCCGGCGGCCTGCCACTATGATTCTCCGCGATCTCCGCCGTTTTCGCGCCGAGGAGGCCTTCGATGGGCGCCCCGTCCTCCGATCCGCTCGCCCCCGTGATCGACGCCCTCTCCGCCGGCTGGCGGCGGATGGCGTGGCTGCTGTTCCAGGGGCCGCAGGCCCGGCTCGAGAACTGGATCTGGTGGGGGCTGATCGCGCTGATGGCCGGCGCGCTCGGCAACCAGTGGGGGACCGGCGGGAGCTGGCACGACTCCGACCTGTTCCGCTCCGGTTCGCGCGCGGCGGAGGCGAGCGGCCTGCCCCCCGGCGTCTTCTCGGCCTTCGACTCGATCACCTGGACCGCGCCGCTGGTCGCCGCGCTGGTCGCGCTCGCGGTGCTGCTGGCGCTGGTGCTGCTCTACCTGCGCTGCCGCTTCCGCTTCGTGCTGCTCGACGGCGTGCTGTCGGGGGCGCCGCGGATCCGGGAGGTGTTCCCGCGCACCGCCGCGCCCGGCCTGGCCTACTTCCTCTTCGAGCTGCTGCTGGTGGCCGCGACGCTCGTGCTGTTCCTGCCGCTGCTCGTGATCTGGTGGCCGATCGTCCGCGACGCGCTCAACGGCTGGACGCCCGCGGTCGGCGACCTCGCGCTGCCGGTGCTCTTCTCGGTCGCGTACGGGCTGCCGGTCGGGATCGCGCTGGGCCTGGCCGAGTGGTTCGCGCACGATTTCGTCGTGCCGCTGGCGTGGACCACCGACGCCGGCTTCTGGGGCTCGTTCCGCCGCGCCGGGCAGCTGGTCTTCTCGCGCCTCGGGCCGTCGCTGTTCTACCTGCTGCTGCGCCTGCTGCTCGGCCTGGTGGGCGCCTTCGCGATCACCTTCGCCACCTGCTTCAGCTGCTGCGCCTGGGCCTGGCCGGTCGCGCTGGGGGTCGTGGCGGTGATCGTGATCGCCAGCTTCCCGGTCTCGATCGTGCTCCTGGGACCGATCGCGGCGGGCGCCTTCTTCCTGGCGGCCTGGATCGTGTCGATCGCGATCCTGCCGGTCTCGCTGCTCTTCCGGACCTGGTCGTACGCGTACGTGCGCGTGCTCGAGCCGGCGCTCCCCGGTTGGAGCGCGGACGGGGCGCCGCCGGACGGGCCCGAGTCACCCGGCTCGCCGCCACCGCCGCCCGCGCCGGGCTGGGCGGCCGGCACCCCCGGGGCATAGACTGGCCGCTTCCGGGAGGTGGGTCCTGGCCGGCGATCCCGTCGTCGTGGTCGGAGCAGGCGTTGCGGGGCTCGAGTGCGCGCGGGCCCTCGTGCGCACCGGGCACGACGTGCTGGTGATCGACAAGGCGCGCGGCGTCGGCGGACGCTGCGCCACGCGCCGGATCGAAGGGCAGCCGGTCGACCACGGGCTGGCCTTTCTGCACGGGCGCGACCCCGAGTTCCTCGCGGCGCTGGACGCGGTGGCGGCCGACGGCGCCGGGACGGCGCTCGAGGGCTGGCCTGCCGCGGTGCAGGGGACCGGCAGCCCCTGCCAGCCCGACGCCTTCGCCCCTGGCGAGCGGCGCATCGCGTTCGCCGAGGGGGTGAGCGCGTTCCCCAAGCACCTCGCCCGCGAGCTGCGGGTCCGGCTGCAGACCCGCGTCACCGCGCTGGGGCTGGCCGGGCTGCGGCTGGCGCTCGAGCTGGACGACGGCGGGCGGATCGACGCCGAGACGGTCGTCCTGGCGCTCCCGCTCGAGCAGGCGCGCGAGCTGCTGGCGACGCTGCCGTCCGGGATCGCCGACCTCGACGGGGTCCGCGCGCTGCTGTCGATGCTGGGCACGCTCCCCTGCCTGACGGTGATGGCCGGCTACCCGCTGGAGACCGGCGCCGCGGTCCGGTTCGACCTGTGCTACCCCGCCGGGTCGCGCGCGCTGCAGCTGGTCGCGCACGACTCGGCCAAGCGCGCCGCGCCGGCGCAGTGCGTGATGGTCTACCAGGCGCGGCCGGCGTGGTCGCGCGAGCGGCTCGAGGCCGAGCCGTCGCAGTGGGCGCCGGAACTGCTGGAGGAGGCGGCGGGGCTGCGCGCCCTACTCCAATTGCTGGCCTCCCGGTTCCCGGCGAG
>CAYZDB010000016.1:0-19232 GCA_964476985.1 uncultured Acidobacteriota bacterium
CCTGGATCAGGTCCAGGAACTGCAGGCCGCGGTTGGTGTACTTCTTGGCGATCGACACGACCAGCCGCAGGTTGGCCTCGATCAGGTCCTTCTTGGCCTGCTGGGCCTCGATCTCGCCCTGGAAGATGTCGCGCGCCAGCTCGCGCAGCTCGGTGTCCGAGGCCCGCATCATCGACTCGATGATCCGGATCTCCTCGCGCGCCTCGTCCGCCTTGCGCTTCAGCTCGCGCTTCATCACGGCGTCCTGCGCGGTCTTGAGCCGGTGCTTCAGGTCGTTCTCGGAGCGCAGGTGGCGCTGCAGCTTGTGGTTGGCGTCCTTCACTTCCTTGGCCAGCCGGTCGATGTAGTGCTGCGACAAACCCACCGACTGGATCGCCTTGGCGATCTCGTCCTGGGCGTGCGCGATCTTGACCTGCGTGTCCTTCTCGGTCTTGGTGCCGGCCTTGAGCTTGGAGTGCTTGGCGTGCAGGACCTCCAGGTCGGCGGCGTGCTTCTTGATCTTCGCCAGCCGCTTGTTGGCCTGCGCCACCTTGCGCTTGATCAGCTCCTCGCGCGGGATGTTGCCGTTCTGGCCGCCGACCGCGCCTTCGGAGATGTCGAACATCTCCTCGACCGACTTGGCGTGCTGCTTGAGGCGCTCGGGGATGCCGAGGATCTGGTCCAGGCCGAAGCGGCTGCGGGACAGCGCCCGCAGGACCTTCATCTCGCCTTCCTCGATCCGCTTGGCGATCGTCACCTCGCCTTCGCGGGTCAGGAGCGGCACCGTCCCCATCTCGCGCAGGTACATCCGCACGGGGTCGTTGGTCCGCTCCTGCTCGGCCGGCGGCACCGGCTCGTTCTTGCGGCGGTCGCGGCGCCCGGGGATCGCCTCCGCGATCGAGCCGTCCTCCGATTCGATCTCGGCGTCGGCTTCGACCACGTCGATCTCGCGGGCGCGCAGGAACTCGAAGACCTCCTCGAGCTCCGCCGCGTCGGCGACCAGCTCCTCGGGAAGCTGGTCCCGCACCTCCTGGGCGGTCAGGACCCCTCTCTCCTTTCCCTGAGAGAGGAGCGCCTTGACCTCTTCGTACTTCTCGTCGATCCGCAAGGTCAGTTCTCCCGCGACGCGGCGCCGGCCGCCGTGTGGCCCCGGCCGGCGTGAAAAGGCCGCGTCGGATGTGTCCGTCCCATTCGTGCTGCTGGTACGCGTTCGCCGCGCCCCGTGTCCGACCGTCCCTGGATTCGCCGGACCGGGCCGGTTCCGTTCCCTAGTGCCCTCCTCCGTGGACGGCGCCCGCCGCCGCTCCCGCGGTGGCCGCGCCCAGCCCCTGGATTTCCCTGGCCAAAGACACTTTTTCCAGCATCAACCTCGTCTTCACGGCCGGGTCGGCCGTGCGTTCGATCTCTTCCTGCACCTCGCGCAGCCGGCGGCCCAGCACGCGGCCGTGCAGCGCGGCCAGCGCTCCGCGGACCTCGACCGCTCCCGGCTCCTCGCCGGGCGCGAAGGCCAGCGCCAGGATCTCCGCGCGCGCCTCCTCCGGGGCGGCCTCGGCGATCCGCCGGAGGTTCCACCGCTCGCCGCGCTTGAAGGCCTCGCACCAGCGCCGGACGAGCACCCCTCCCAGCTCGCCAAGTTGGGCGGCACCGACGCTCTCGAGCGTCTCGAGCAGCTCGGCGGCCTCCGCGTCCGTCGCGTCCGCCGCGTTCGCCCGCCCCCCAAGGAAACGTACGACGACTTCCTCGGCGTGCGTCAGGCGTCTTCCACCAGCGGTCGTCGCGGCGGCGGGAGCGCGCACGTCGCGCCGGCGCTCCGACGCGACCCGCCGCAGCTCCTGGCGAAAGAGCGCGTCCTCGATCGAAAGGCCATCGGCGACCTTGGACATGATCTCGGTGCGGGCCACGGAGTTCGGCAGGTGCGACAGGTGCTGCAACACCATCTCCAGCGCGGCCAGCTTCCCCTCGAGCGTCGTCACCGGGTGGTTGCGACGCGCTTCGTCCACGAGGAAGGTAGGCAGGTCCGCGGCGCTTTCAACCGCCGCCTGCGCGGCCTCGGGGCCGCGGCTCCGGGCGAGGTCGTCCGGGTCCAATCCGTCCGGCGCCGTCGCCACCGAAACCGACATCCCCGCGGCCAGCAGCGGCGCCAGCGCGGCGTGCGTCGCGCGCCGGCCGGCGTTGTCGCCGTCGAAGAACAGCACGACGCGCGGCGTCCAGCGGTGCAGCAGCTTGACGTGCTCGGGGCCCAGCGCGGTGCCGCAGACCGCGACCACGCCGGGGACCCCCGCCGCGGCCAGGCTGACCGCGTCGAAATAGCCCTCGACCACGACCGCGCGCTCGGCCTGGCGGATCTCCTGCGCCGACTCGTAGAGCCGGAACAGCGTGCGCCCCTTGTCGTAGGCCGCCGTCTCGGGCCCGTTGAGGTACTTGGGCTCGTCGTCGCCGACGGCGCGCCCGCCGAACGAGATCACGCGCCCGGCGGAGTCGCGGATCGGGAAGGTGACGCGGGCGCGGAAGCGGTCGTAGACGCCGCTGCCCGACGGGCGCGGCACGACCAGCCCGGCCTGCACCAGGTCGTCGGGCTGGAACCCCTTGCCGGCGAGGTGCCGCAGCAGGCTGTCCCAGCCCGGCGGCGCGAACCCCAGCCCGAAGCGGCGCGCCGCGTCCTGGTCCAGGCCGCGCCGCGCCAGGTAGGCGCGAGCCCCTTCTCCCCCCTCGCCGAACAGCCGGGCGGTGTAGAACGCCTGGGCCTCGGCCAGGGCTTCCATGACGCGGCGGCGGCGGCGGTCGGCCTCGGCCTCGGCCGGGTTGCGGGGGGCGGGCGGGGCGATCCCCAGCTTGTCGCCCAGCAGCCGCACGGCCTCAGGGAACGGCACGCTGTGCAGCGCCATCACGAAGTCGAAGACGTCCCCGCCGGCGCGGCAGCCGAAGCAGAAGTAGACCTGCTTGACCGGGTCGACGTGGAAGCTGGGGGTCTTCTCCTGGTGGAAGGGACAGAGCCCCGTCATCGAGCGGCCGCTCTTGCGCAGCGACACGACCTCCGACACGACATCGACGATGTCGGCCCCGGCGCGTACCGAGTCGCTGTATTCGCGGTACCCGACCGGAGCCATCGTCCTCCCAACCATGGCAAAAGCGCACCGGCACCGGCGCTGCCGCCGGCGCCATCTGAGGACTGCTCCCCGGGTGAGCACGACAGGCGGAATCGACCGCCCGGCCGAGCGCGACCCGACCCCTGCGCACACGGGGGCCATCCTCCGGGCCCCCGCTGAACCCCTTGATTGACAGAATCTTACCGACAGGCTATCGCCCGCGCAAAACAATTTCGGCCGGGCCGGACACCCCTCGGTCAGGGGTCCCAGCCTGCCCGCCCCTGGTCAGCGCCGTCCGCGCTGTCCGGCCAGGATCGCGTGGGCCGCACAGGCCGCTCCGAAGCCGTTGCCGATGTTGACGACGGTCAAACCGCCGGCGCAGGAGGTGAGCATCGCAAACAAGGCGGTGAACCCGTCCAGCGCCGCGCCGTATCCCACGGCCGTCGGGACGCCGATCACGGGGGCCTCGACCAGCCCGGCGATGACCGACGGCAGCGCCCCCTCCATCCCCGCGACGACCACGATCACCCGGGCCCGCCGCAGCCGCTCGAGGTGCTCGAACAGGCGGTGGATCCCGGCGACGCCGACGTCGTAGAGCCGGTCGACCCCCAGGCCGAACGCCTCCGCTGCCACGGCCGCCTCCTCCGCCACCGGGATGTCGGCGGTCCCGGCGCTGACCACCATCAGCCCGGGGACCGGGCGGGCGCGGCGGCGGGGGCGCAGCAGGAAGGTCCTCGAGACCGGGTCGTAGGTCCCGGCCGGCAGGCGCCGCCCGAGCCGTTCGCCGACGTCCGGGCCGATCCGGGTGACCAGCACCGGGCCGCCGCGCTCGGCCATGTGGGCCGCGATCTCCTCGACCTGCGCCGGGGCCTTCCCCTCGCCGAAGACGACCTCGGGGATCCCGCGGCGCAGCGTCCGCCGGTGGTCGATCTTCGCGAACCCCAGTTCCCCGGTGGCGAGCTTGTCGAGCCGGGCCAGGGCCTCCTCGGCCCCCAGGCTCCCGTCCCGGACGGCGGCGATCAGCTTGGCGAGCGACTTGCGATCCACGGTCTGTTCTCCCGGAAGGCGCGCAGGACGGCCATTTTCACCCCATTTCCCGTTGACCCGCCTCTGACCGTCGTGCTAGACAACCGGACGGCGAGCGCCTTCGGGCGCGGCCGGAGCGGTATTCCCGCTCCAAGACCGGGGAGGGTCGTCATGAACAAGGCCGAGCTGATCGACAAGATCTCTCAGGACGCCGGCATCACCAAGGTGGCCGCCGCGCGCGCCATCGAATCGATCATCGAAGGGGTCGCCGCCTCGCTCCGCAAGGGCGAGCGCACGGCGCTGGTCGGCTTCGGGACCTTCACGGCGCGCAAGCGGAAGGCCCGCACCGGCCGCAACCCGCAGACCGGCGCGACGATCGAGATCCCGCCCAAGGTGACGGTCCTCTTCCGCCCCAGCAAGGAGCTGGAAGAGATCCTGAACCGCTGACCCTTCCGGCCGTCCGGGCGGCGCGCCCGCGGGGGCCCGCCCGGCGCCCGGTCACTCGATCACGGCGATCTTGTCGCCCGCCTCGAGCGTCTGCCCCGGCTGCACGAAGACGGACTGCACCTTGCCGCGCCGCGGGGAGCCGACCTCGTTCTCCATCTTCATCGCCTCGAGCACGATCAGCCCCTGCGCCTCGTCGACCTCGTCGCCTTCCTCGACCAGCACCTTGACCACCCGCCCGGGCATCACCGCCTTGACGGTGATCGTGCCGGTCTGGACCAGGTGCGCGCCGGCGATCGCCGCCATCGGGTCGACGATGTGCACGGTGCGCAGGTGGCCGCCGTGGCGGACCGCGTACTCGTCCGGCACGGCCCCCTCGCGCACCGAGATCTCGTACGACTTGCCGTCGATGATCAGCGAGTAGAACGAGGCTTCCAGGTTGGCGCAGTCGACCTCGAGCGTGCGGCCGTCGACGGTGACCATGTAGCCCCCCTCGGTCGGCTCCAGCTCGAGCTCCTGCTCCCGTCCGTCGATCACGCCGCGCAGCTTCATAGCGCCCCCCGCAGCGCGCGCCGCCGCCCGCTCGCCAGCCAGAGCGAGCCGGCGTGCCCGCCCCCGGCCCCCTCGTCGCGCATCGCCTGCTCGACCCGCATCCGGTAGGCGTGGATCGCGGCCGCGACGACCGCGACCTCGTCCAGCCACGGGTCGCTTCCCTTGAGCAGCTCCGGGCCGTACTGGTCGATGAACGCGGTGTTGACGTCCCCCGCGACGTAGACCGGGTGCTCCATCAGCCGGCGCAGGTAGGGGATGTTGGTCTTGATCCCCTCCAGCCGGTACTCGTCGAGCGCGCGCCGCATCTTGCGGATCGCGTCCTGGCGGTCGGGCCCGTAGGCGATCAGCTTGGCCACCATCGGGTCGTAGTCCATCGGGATCGTGTAGCCGGGCGCGATCGCGGAGTCGTCGCGGATCCCGGGGCCGGACGGCAGGCGCACGGCCTCGATCCGGCCGGGGCAGGGCATGAAGTTGCGCTCCGGGTCCTCGGCGGTGATGCGGCACTCGATCGCGTGCCCGCGCGGGACCAGGTCCTCCTGCCGGTAGGGGAGCGGCTCGCCGGCGGCGACGCGGATCTGGGCCTGGACCAGGTCGACCTGGTAGACCTGCTCGGTCACGGTGTGCTCGACCTGCAGCCGCGTGTTCATCTCCATGAAGTAGAACGAGCCGTCGGCGTCGCGCAGGAACTCCACCGTGCCGGCACCGGTGTAGCCGGTGGCCCCGCCCGCGGCCAGCGCCATCTGTCCCAGCTTCGCGCGGGTCGGCGGGTCGACCACGACCGACGGGCACTCCTCGACGATCTTCTGGTGGCGGCGCTGGATCGAGCACTCGCGCTCGCCGAAGTGCACGCCCCGGCCGTGCTTGTCGAACATCACCTGGATCTCGACGTGACGCGGCGCGCGCAGGTACTTCTCGATGTAGACGACGTCCGAGCCGAAGCTGGTGCGGGCCTCCGAGCGCGAGCGCTCGATCGCCGCCCCGACCTGCTCGGCCTTGTCGCAGACCCGCATCCCCTTGCCGCCGCCGGCGCTCGCCGGCTTGACGATCACGGGGTAGCCGATCGCGTCGCAGGCCTCGATCGCCTCGATGATCGAGCCGGTGAACGGGCCGGTCGACGGCAGCGTCGGCACGCCGGCGCGGCGCATCTCCTCCTTGGCCAGGATCTTGTCGCCCATCAGCCGCATCGCGCGCGCCGACGGCCCGATGAAGACGATCCCGGCCTTTTCGCAGGCCTCGGCGAAGTCGGGGTTCTCGGCCAGGAAGCCGGTGCCGGGGTGGATCGCCTCGGCCCCCGTCCGCTTCGCGACGTCGATGATCGTGTCGATCTTCAGGTACGACTCGCGGGCCGGGGCCGGGCCGATCAGGTACGCCTCGTGCGCGACCCGCACGTGCGGCGCGGCGCGGTCCGCGGAGGAGTAGACCGCGACGGTCTTGATGTCGAGGTCCCAGCAGGCGCGGATCACGCGCACCGCCATCTCGCCGCGGTTGGCGATCAGGATCTTGCGGAACACGGGGCGCCCTTTCTCATGCGGCGGGTCACAGCGGGATGTTGCCGTGCTTCTTCGGCGGCATGGTGTCGACCTTGGTCTCCAGCAGGCGCAGCCCCGCGATCAGCCGGTGCCGCGTGTCGGCCGGCTCGATCACCCCGTCGATGAAGCCGTACTCGGCGGCCACGTAGGGCGAGGCGAAGCGGTCGCGGTACTCGGCGACCTTCTCCTTCTTGTAGGCGTCGCGGTCCTTCGCGCCCTGCAGCTCCCGGCGGTAGAGGATCTCGATCGCCCCCTCCGCGCCCATCACCGCGATCTCGGCCGTGGGCCAGGCCAGGTTCAGGTCGGCCCGGATGTGCTTGCTGGCCATCACGCAGTAGGCGCCGCCGTAGGCCTTGCGCGTGATCACCGTCAGCTTGGGGACGGTGGCCTCGGCGAAGGCGAAGCACAGCTTCGCGCCGTGGACGATGATCCCGCCCAGTTCCTGCGCCACGCCCGGCAGGAAGCCCGGGACGTCCTCGAAGACCACCAGCGGGATGTTGAAGGCGTCGCAGAACCGCACGAAGCGCGCGCCCTTGCGCGAGGCGTCGATGTCGAGCACGCCGGCCAGGTAGGCCGGCTGGTTGGCGACGATCCCGACCGAGCGGCCGTCGAGCCGCGCGAAGCCGACGACCAGGTTGCGCGCGTAGTGCTCGTGGACCTCGAAGAAGTTGCCGCTGTCCGCGATCCGCGTGATGACCTGCTTGATGTCGTAGGGCTTGCTGGGGTCCTCGGGGACGATGCTGTTGAGCGACTCGTCGCGCCGGTCCGGCGGGTCGTCGGAAGGCTGCCGCGCCGGGTCGTCGTGGTTGTTCTGCGGCAGGAACGAGAGCAGGCGCCGGATCATCTGCAGCGCGTGCATGTCGTTCTCGGCGGCGAAGTGGACGACGCCGCTCTTCGAGGCGTGGGTCTGCGCGCCCCCGAGGTCCTCCTTGGTGACGTCCTCGTGGGTGACGGCGCGGATCACGTCCGGCCCGGTCAGGAACATGTACGAGGTGTCCTTGACCTGGACGATGAAGTCGGAGATGGCCGGGGAGTAGACCGCGCCGCCGGCGCAGGGGCCCATGATCGCCGAGATCTGCGGGACGACGCCGGAAGCCAGCGTGTTGCGCAGGAAGATGTCGGCGTACCCGGCCAGCGAGACCACGCCTTCCTGGATCCGCGCGCCGCCCGAGTCGTTGAGCCCGATGACCGGGCAGCCGACCTTGAGCGCCTGGTCCATGATCTTGCAGATCTTCCGCGCGTAGGTCTCGGAGAGCGAGCCGCCGAAGACGGTGAAGTCCTGCGCGAAGACCGCGACCGGCCGGCCGTCGATCCGGGCGAAGCCGGTGACCACGCCGTCGCCCGGGATCCGCTGCTCTTCCATCCCGAACTCGCGGCAGCGGTGCACCACCAGGGCGTCGGTCTCCTCGAACGAACCGGCGTCGACCAGCAGCTCGATCCGCTCGCGCGCGGTCAGCTTGCCCGCCTCGTGCTGCTTCCGGACCCGCTCCGGACCCCCGCCGTGCCGCGCCTGCTCGAGGCGGTGCCTCAGCTCGTAGATCTTGTCCACGCGTCCCCTCTCGGGCCGCCGCGCAGGGCGGCCCCTACGGCTTGGGTACCTTCTTCCAGTCGTCGAGGAACTTCGCCAGGCCGCTGTCGGTCAGCGGGTGCTTCAGCAGCTGCGCGATCACGCCGTACGGGATCGTCGCGACGTCGGCTCCCATCATCGCCGCCTGCACCACGTGCACCGGGTGGCGGATGCTGGCCGCCAGGATCTCGGTCGGGAAGTCGTAGTTGTCGTAGATCTGGCGGATCTGCCCGATCAGCGCCATCCCGTCCTCGGAGATGTCGTCCAGCCGGCCGACGAAGGGGCTGATGTAGCTGGCCCCGGCCTTGGCCGCGAGCAGCGCCTGGCTGGCCTGGAAGCAGAGCGTGACGTTGGTCCGGATCCCGTGGTCGGTGCACCACTTCACCGCCTTCAGCCCCGACTCGATGATCGGGATCTTGACGACGATGTTCCTGTGGATCGCGTGCAGTTCCTGGGCCTCCCGCACCATCCCGTCGAAATCGGTCGCGGTGACCTCGGCGCTGACCGGGCCGTCGACGATCGACAGGATCTCGTCCAGCACCTCGCGGAACTTCCGGCCGGTCTTCGCGACCAGCGAGGGGTTGGTCGTCACGCCGTCCAGCACGCCCAGCGCGGCGGCCTCGCGGATCTCGCGGACGTCGGCGGTGTCGATGAAGAACTTCATGCGTTGGTCTCCCCTTCCGGTTCGTCGGCGCGTCCGTCCGCCGGGCCGTTCGGCGTGTCTTCCTGCACCGCGGTGTGGCGGGTCACCGAGACGACCTCGTCGTCTTCCTTGAGCCGGATCACCCGCACGCCCTGCGTCGCCCGCCCGAGCCGGCTGATCCGGTTGCTCTCGTCCTGCTCGACGGGGGTGCGGATGACCATCCCCTGCCGGGTCGCGACGACGACCTCGTCCGAGGGCAGCACCGGCAGCGCGGCCACGACCGGGCCGGTGCGCTCGCTGACGTTGAGGTTGATCAGCCCGAGCCCGCCGCGCCCCTGCTGCCGGTACTCGTCCAGCTCGGTCCGCTTGCCGTAGCCGTGCAGCGCGACCGTCAGGATGTCCTCGCCCGCCGAGGGGACCAGCGCGCTGACCACGGCGTCGCCTTCGCGCAGGTCGATCCCGCGCACGCCGCGCGCCGTGCGGCCCATCGGCCGGACGTCGGTCACCGGGAAGCGGATTGCCATCCCGTCGCGGGTCGCGATGAACACGTGGTCGGCGTCGCGCACCAGGTGGACCGCGATCAGCCGGTCGCCGTCGTCCAGCGTCAGGGCGATGATCCCGCCGCTGCGGATGTTGGCGTAGGCCGACAGCTCGGTCCGCTTGACCACGCCGCGCTCGGTGACGGTCATCACGTAGAGGCCCGGCTGGTCCATGTCCCGCAGCGCCAGCAGCCCCTGGATCTTCTCGCCCGGCTTCAGGCCGAGCAGGTTGACGATCGCCTTGCCCTTGGCCGCGCGGCTGAACTCCGGCACGTGGTGCACGGGCAGGATGTGGACGCGCCCCTCCGAGGTGAACCACAGCGACAGGTCGTGCGTCGAGCAGATCCGGACCCGCTCGATGAAGTCTTCCTCGCCGACCTCCATCAGCCGGATCCCCTGCCCGCCGCGTCCCTGGGTGCGGTACTCGGACAGCGCGGTGCGCTTGACGTAGTCCTTGTGCGAGAGGGTCACGACGATCTTCTCGTCGGGGATCATGTCGAGGGTCTCGATCTCGCCCTCGTCCTCGACGATCACCGTGCGCCGGTCGTCGCCGTACTTCTCGCGGATCGCCTTCAGCTCGTCGACCACGACCTGGTCGACCAGCGCGGTCGAGCCCAGGATCTGGCGGTAGCGCTCGATCAGCCCCAGCAGCTCGGCCAGCTCCTCGATCAGCTTGTCGCGCTCGAGCTGCGTCAGCCGCTGCAGCCGCATGTCGAGGATCGCCTGGGCCTGGATCTCGCTGAACTCGAACCGCTCGACCAGCTGCTGCTTGGCCTCGGGCGGCCCGGAGGCCGCGCGGATCAGCGCGATGACCTCGTCCAGGATGTCGATCGCCTTCTTGAGCCCTTCCAGGATGTGGGCCCGGGCCTCGGCCTGCTTCAGCAGGTACTGCGTGCGCCGGACCACGACCTCGCGCCGGTGCCGCACGTAGTGCACCAGCATCTGCTTCAGGTCCAGCACGCGCGGCCGGCCGGAGACGATCGCCAGGAAGATCGCGCCGAAGGTCGTCTGGAGCTTGGTCTGCTTGAACAGGTTGGCGGTCACGACCTTGGGGATCGCGTCCTTGCGCAGCTCGACCACGACGCGGATCCCGTCGCGGTCCGACTCGTCGCGGATGTCGGCGATCCCCTCGATCCGCTTGTCGTGGACCAGCTGGGCGATCTCTTCGATCAGCTGCGACTTGTTGACCTGGTAGGGCAGCTCGCTGATCACCAGCCGGTCGCGCGAGCCCTTCGCGCCCTCTTCGAACTCCATCTTGCCGCGCATCAGGATCCGGCCGCGGCCGGTCAGGTAGGCCTGCCGGATCCCGGCGCGGCCGTAGATCTCGCCCGCCGTCGGGAAGTCCGGGCCCTGGACGAACTCCGTCAGGTCGGCGGCGGTGCAGTCGGGGTTCTCGATCAGGTGCACGGCGGCGTCGATCAGCTCGCGCAGGTTGTGGGGCGGGATGCGCGTCGCCATCCCGACCGCGATCCCGTCGGCGCCGTTGGCCAGCAGGTTGGGGAAGGCCGACGGCAGGACCAGCGGCTCGTCCTCGGTGCTGTCGTAGTTGGGCCCGAAGTCGACGGTCTCCTTGTCGATGTCCTCGAGCATCAGCGCCGCCAGGTGCGACATGCGGATCTCGGTGTACCGCATCGCCGCCGGCGGGTCGCCGTCGATCGAGCCGAAGTTCCCCTGCCCGTCGATCAGCGGGTAGCGCAGCGAGAAGTCCTGGGCCAGGCGGACGATCGTGTCGTAGACCGCCTGGTCGCCGTGCGGGTGGAACTTGCCGATGACCTCGCCGACCGTCTTCGCGCTCTTGCGGTAGATCCTGTCCGCGGTGTTGCCCGAGAGCTGCATCGCGTAGAGCACGCGGCGGTGGACCGGCTTGAGGCCGTCGCGCACGTCGGGCAGCGCGCGCCCGATGATCACCGACATCGCGTAGTCCAGGTACGAGGTCTTCAGCTCGTCCTGGATGTTGACCGCCGAGAACTGCGGCGCCTGGTTCGCTTCCGTCATGCGTTCCCCGTCATCAGACGTCGAGGTTCCGGACCTCGAGTGCGTTCTCCTCGATGAACACGCGCCGCGGCTCGACGGCGTCGCCCATCAGGATCGTGAACAGCCCGTCGGCCTCGGTCGCGTCCTGCGCGGACACGCGGACCATCGAGCGCCGCTCCGGGTCCATCGTGGTCTCCCAGAGCTGGCCCGGGTTCATCTCGCCCAGCCCCTTGTAGCGCTGGATCACGACCCCCTTGCGGCCGGCTTCGAGCAGCGAGTCGAGCAGTTCGCGGCGCTGCGTCGTGACCATCGTCGAGGAGCCGGCGGAGATCTGGATCGTCCCGGTCAGGTCCTTCAGGTGCGGGTACAGCGTGCGCAGCTGGCGGAACTCGCCGGTCAGCACGACCTCGTCCGACAGCACGTACTCGCGGTGCCCCAGCTCCAGCGCCACGGCCCGCAGCTCGCGCAGCCCGTGCTCCGGGTCGGGCTCGATCGACTGGATCTCGTGGCCGCGCGCGCGCAGGTGCTCGGCCAGCGACTCCAGCCGCAGCTCGTCCTCGAAGTCCTCGCGCCGCGAGAAGCCGTGCTCCAGCAGCGCCTCGACCGCCGAGCCGGGCCAGCCGCGCCGCTCGAGCGCCTCGCGGTAGCGCCGGAACTCGACCAGCTGCTCGAGCAGGTTGACCAGCGCGTTGCCGGACCACTCCCGCCCGGTCTCCAGCGCGCGGACGGTGCGCTCCTCGGCCGCCTTGCGGACCAGGAACGCGGCCAGCTCCTTGTCGTTCTGCAGGTAGAACTCCTGCTTCCCCTTCTTGACCTTGTAGAGCGGCGGCTGGGCGATGAACAGGTGCCCGCGGTCGATCAGCTCCTTCATCTGCCGGAAGAAGAAGGTGAGCAGCAGCGTCCGGATGTGGCTGCCGTCGACGTCGGCGTCGGTCATCAGGATGACCTTGTGGTAGCGCAGCTTCGTGACGTCGAAGTCGTCCTGCCCGATCCCGCAGCCCAGCGCGGTGATGATCGTGCGGATCTCCTCGTGCCCCAGCATCTTGTCGAAGCGCGCCTTCTCCACGTTGAGGATCTTGCCGCGCAGCGGGAGGATCGCCTGGAAGCGGCGGTCCCGTCCCTGCTTGGCCGAGCCGCCGGCCGAGTCGCCCTCGACCAGGAACAGCTCCGAGTCCTGCGGGTCCCGGCTCTGGCAGTCGGCCAGCTTGCCGGGCAGGGCGCCGGAGTCCAGCACCCCCTTGCGGCGCGTCAGCTCCTTGGCCTTGCGGGCCGCTTCGCGCGCGCGCACGGCCTGGACCGCCTTCTCGACGATCCCCTTGGACGCGCGGGGGTTTTCCTCGAGGTAGGCGTTGAGGCGGTCGTTGACCATCGCCTCGACGATCCCCTTGACCTCGCTGTTGCCCAGCTTGGTCTTGGTCTGCCCCTCGAACTGCGGCGACGGCACCTTGACCGAGACGACGGCGACCAGCCCCTCGCGGACGTCGTCGCCCGTGAGCTGGGTCTCGCGGTACTCCTTGGGGAAGCGCGACGCGTTCTGCTGGATGTAGTTGTTGAGCGTGCGCGTCAGCGCGGAGCGGAAGCCGGCCATGTGCGTGCCGCCTTCCGTGGTGTTGATGCTGTTGGCGAAGGAGTAGACCGTTTCCTGGTAGGCGTCGTTGTACTGCAGCGCGATCTCGGCCAGGATCCCGTCCTTCTCGCCGCGCAGGAAGATCGGCTCGTGCAGCGCCTCGCGGTTCTTGTTGAGGTGCGTCACGAACTCGCTGATCCCGCCCTCGTAGTGGAAGTCGGCTTCGCGCGTCTTGGCCCCGCGCTCGTCCTTGAGCACGATCCGCAGGCCGCTGTTCAGGAACGCCAGCTCGCGCAGGCGCTGGGCCAGCACTTCGTACGCGAAGTCGAGCGTCTCGAAGATCTCGGGGTCCGGCCGGAAGGTGATCTTGGTGCCGCGGCGGTTCGTGGTGCCGGTCTGGCGGAAGGGCGAGCTGGTGACGCCGCGCTGGAACTCCTGCTGGTAGACCTTGCCGTCGCGCCAGATCTCCAGCTCCAGCAGTTCCGACAGGGCGTTGACGACCGACACGCCCACGCCGTGGAGCCCGCCCGACACCTTGTACGCCGCGTTGTCGAACTTGCCGCCGGCGTGGAGCTTGGTCATCACGACCTCGGCCGCCGACAGGCCGGTCTCCGCGTGCGTGTCGACCGGGATGCCGCGGCCGTTGTCGATCACCGTGACCGAGTTGTCGGCGTGCACGGTGATGTCGATCCGGTCGGCGAACCCGGCCTGGGCCTCGTCGACGCTGTTGTCGACGATCTCCCAGACCAGGTGGTGCAGCCCTTCAACCGAAGTCGAGCCGATGTACATCCCGGGGCGCTTGCGGACTGCTTCCAGCCCCTCGAGGACCTTGATCGAACTCGCCGTGTAGTCGGCCGCGCCGGGGGGCCCGCCGGGGGCGGTCGCCCCCTCGGGCACCACGGCCGTTTCCTCGCGTTCCGTCATCGTGCCTCTCGTCCCTCGCTGACCCGCGCCAGGCCCTGTTCCATCACCAGGACCAGCGCGCCGGTCGCGTTCAACAGGTCGGGCTTGCTCGTCGCGGCGAGCACCTGTCCTTCCTTGCGCGCGGCCTCCAGCAGCGCCGCGCAGCGCGCGGCGTCCAGGTCGGTGTCGACGTCGTCGAGCACCAGCAGCGGGCGCTGGCCGCCGGCCTGCCGCCGGACCTGCCGCGCCTGCGCCAGGAGCAGCGCCGAGAGCGCCGCCCGGACCTGCCCGGACGAGCCCTGCCGCAGGAGGTCCTGCCCCTCCGCTTCCACCCCGAGATCGTCGCGGTGCGGTCCGACGAGCGTCATGCCGTAGCGCCGTTCGCGGTCCCGGACGCGCGCCAGCCGATCGATGATTTTCTCACCCTCGCGGCCCTTTCCGGAGCCCGATTCGAGGTAGGCCAGCCGCGCCGTCCCGCCCTCGGGAAACAGCTCGGGCCAGCCCCCGACGTCCTCCTGCCACGCCTCGACCTGCCGCCTCCGGCGCTCGGCCACGACCGTCCCGGTCCGCGCCAGGACCTCGTCCCACGGGGCGATCTCCCGGTCCGGCCGCCCCTCCCGGAGCAGCCGGTTCCGCTGGGCCAGGGCGCGCCGGTAATCGCCCAGCGCGCCGACGTATGCCGGGTCGGCCGCAGCGACCGCCCGATCGACGAACCGGCGGCGCTCGGCGGGGCTCCCGGCGATCGTCCGCAGACTCTCTCCGGTCAGCACCAGCGCCGGCAGCAAACCGAGATAATCCTGTATCTTGCGCTCGAATTGTCCCACGGTGAGCAGGCGCTCGCCACGCTCCCGGCCCCAGGCGCAGGCGATCTCCAGGGGGTCCTCGCCGGCGCTCCCGAGACCGCCTTTGACCCGGGCCAAATCGACCCCGTTGGCGATCGCTTCCCGGGTGTCCCGGGCCCGGAACGAACGGGTTGTCGCCAGGATGTAAGCCGCCTCGAGGAACGAGGTCTTCCCCTGGGCGTTCCGGCCGGCGACGACCGTCAGGGTGGGGTCCAGCGGGGTCCTCGCGGGCCGGAGGTTCCGGACCCCTTCGGCCTCGAGGTAGACGAGCACGGTCCTGCTACAGCGCCATCGGCATCACGACGTAGCGGTCGTGCCGCCGGTCCTCGGCCGGCCGGACCGGCTCGAACAGCCCCTGCCCCATCGGCTCGCCCAGCAGCACCCGAACCTGTTCCGTCCCGACGTTGTTGAGGAAGTCCAGCAGGTACTGCGCGTTGAAGCCGATCTCGATCGCGCCGCCGGCGTAGCCCAGGTTCACTTCTTCCTGGGCCGACCCGAACTTGTCGTTCACGGCCATGACCCGCAGCAGGTTTTCCCCGAGTTCCAGCCGGACCAGCTTGGTCTCCTCGTCCCGCAGCACCGACGCCCGGTCGACGGCGTCGCGCATCGCCTGCGTCCCGATCTCGAAGACCTTGTCGTTGTTCTGCGGGATCACGCGGCGGTAGTCGGGGAAGCGGTGGTTCTCCTGCAGCGTCGTCGTGATCTCGCGGTGGCCGACCAGCGCGATCAGGCTGCCGCTGTTGGCCCAGAGGTAGACGTCCCCCTCGTGGTCGGCCGCCAGCCGCTGCAGTTCGCGCAACGCGGTCCGCGGCACCAGCACGACCGGAAAGTCCTTCCCGACCTGCTGCGCGGGGCGGCTCGAGATCGACAGCCGGTGGCCGTCGGTCGCCACCATCGTCAGCTGGTCGTCGGAAAACTCCCACTGCGCGCCGCCCAGCGTGTAGCGCGGGTCGTCGGTCGTGATCGCGAACAGGATCATCTTGATCATCTCGGCCAGCAGATCCGAGGCGACGACGGCCTGCGGGCTGCCCTCCCGGGTCCGGACCGCCGGGAACTGGTCCGGCTCCTGCGTCGTCAGCTTGTACTTGATCCGGTCGCACTCGATGTGGAACGCGCTCCCCTCGAGCCGGATCGAGAGCGTGCCCGAGGGCAGCCGGCGCAGGACCTCGTACAGCCGCCGGGCCGGAACTGCGGCCCTTCCGGGTGCCGTCACCGTCGCCGCGACCTCGGAACGGAACCCCACCTCGAGATCGGTCGCGACCATCGTCACCCTCCCTTCCTCCGTCGCCGTCAGCAGGACGTGGTGGAGGATCGGGAAGGTCGACTTCTTCTCGATCACGCCCTGGAGCAGGGCGATCTCGCGCATGAAGGAAGCCTGGTCGAGAGAGAACTTCATGGCTGGGTCCTCGGCGCCGCGGGCAGGAAAGAAAGAGCATAGGAACGAAGGGGTGAATCTTCAAAGCCGTAGCAGCAGGGCTGTGAAAACGGTGGAAAAACGCCGATCCCGGCCCGGTTCGCCGGATCGACCGCGTTCTGCGGGTTGAACCGTCCGGGGACGCGGCGTGGATGGGACGGAGAAAGCCCGGTCGCGCCGGGCACGGCGCGTCCCATCCACAGGAACCCCTCCCACAGGGCTGTGGAGACTGTGGACCGCGGCCTCACCGCAGCTGCTCCTCGATCGAGTGGAGCGTCTTCTCGGTCCCCGGGTCGCTCGAGCGCAGCTGCTCGATCTTGCGCACCGCGTGCAGGACGGTCGTGTGGTGCTTGCCGCCGAAGGCGAGCCCGATCGACGGCAGGCTCTCGCCGGCCAGCTTC
The DNA here is from genome assembly GCA_964476985.1 of uncultured Acidobacteriota bacterium. Taxonomy (GTDB): domain Bacteria; phylum Acidobacteriota; class Polarisedimenticolia; order J045; family J045; genus JALOKP01. Next base: position 16,467 of record CAYZDB010000016.1, read on the forward strand.
TTCCCCAGGTACATCGCGATCTGCCGCGGGTAGGAGATCTTGGCGGCGTTGGTGCGCGACTTCAGCTCGTGGACCTTGAGGTTGAAGTGCCGGGCCACCACGCGCATCACGGTCTCCAGCGTGACCTCCTCGCGCTGGGTCGGGATCAGCGTCCGGATCACCTCGCGCGCCAGCGCCAGGTCGGGCGGCTGGCGGCGGATCGACGAAGACGCCATCAGCGTGGTCAGCGCCCCCTCCAGTTCCCGGACGTTGGAGTGGATGCTGCTGGCGATGAAGAGCGCGACCTCGGACGGGACGTTCCAGCCCCGCGCGGCGGCCATCTTGTTGACGATCGCCACCTTGGTCTCGAGGTCCGGCGGCTGGATGTCGGCCAGGAGGCCCCACTCGAAGCGGCTGCGCAGGCGTTCCTCGAGCCCCGGGATCGAGCGCGGCGGACAGTCCGAGGCCAGCACGATCTGCCGGCCGGCGTCGTGCAGCGCGTTGAAGGTGTGGAAGAACTCCTCCTGCGTGCTCTCCTTGCCGGCCAGGAACTGGATGTCGTCGACCAGCAGGATGTCGAGCTGCCGGTAGCGGTCGCGGAAGCGGGCCGTCTCCTCGAAACGGATCGCCGCGATCAACTCGTTCATGAACTGCTCGGAGGTCAGGTAGCGCAGCTTGACCTGGGGGCGCTCGGCCAGCACGCGGTTGCCGATTGCCTGCATCAGGTGGGTCTTGCCGAGCCCGACCCCTCCGTAGAGGAACAGCGGGTTGTAGGCCCGACCCGGTTGGTCGCAGACGGCGAGCGCCGCGGCGTGGGCGAACTGGTTGCACGACGAGACGACGAACCCGTCGAACGAGTAGCGCGGGTTCAGGCGCGGGGCGTCGGCTCCCGCCGGGCGGGCCGCGGCCGAGGCGACCGGCGGGGCGGTGACGGGGCCGGCGGCGCCGAGGGGGGTGGCGCCGTTGGGGGTGGCGCCGGGGGGCACGAACTCGACCTGCATGTGCCCGACCCCGGCGCGGGCCATCGAGGCCCGGATCAACGACAGGTACTGCGAGCGCAGCCACTCCGCGAACATCTCGTTCGGGACGGCGATCCGCAGCGTCGATCCCTGGGTCGGGAGGCCCCGGGTCGGGCCGAACCAGGTGTCGAAGACCCCCTCGGCGACCTCGTTCCGGACGAGGGTCCGGACAGTGTCCCAAGCGGAGGGCTGCACAGGGTCTACGGTTCGGTTATCCACAGGGTTAACCCTCTCCAGGACCGGGCCGTAGGGCGCCGGCGGGCATCGAGGGAGCACAGGATTTCCACAAGGAGAGCCGGGCCGACGAGATCTGTAAGTCCTTGTATTTACTGGACCTAGACGTGCGAACCAGGCGCACAAGCCGGTCGCGGTCCACAGATCCCCCACACCCTTGGCCAACCGCCCCGCGGCGGGTGGCCGGAAGGGGCGGACTCGCGGTTTTTCGTAATGAAGACCCCGGAAACGAGGCGCGGAAGGTAGCACCGGAGGGCTGGGCGCGGCAAGGGTGTCCGGCCGGTTTCCGGGTAGCCCGTCCGGCTCAACGAGTTCCGGGGCCGCCCGGCCGGGTCGCCCCCGCGGTTGACAGCGCGAGGGGCGCCCCCTACCCTTCCTCGCTCGTTCTGCGGCCCCCCGCGGACGGCGCGCACGCGCCGAGGGTGGGGGGTCCCTGCGATCACCGTCCGGCGGTGATGCTCCGTGCGGCGGTCGAGGTGAGAGGCTTGCGCGATGAAGCGAACGTTCCAGCCCAACAACCGGAAGCGGAAGAAGGTCCACGGGTTCCGCGAGCGGATGAAGACCTCCGGCGGCCGCCAGGTGCTGAAGCGGCGGCGTCAGAAGGGCCGCAAGCGCCTGACCGTCTGAGTTGCGCGCGCCGGCAGCGCTTCCCCAGCGCCTGCCGGCTGCGCAAGCGCTCCGATTTCCAGAAGGTCTACGAGTCCGGCGCGCGCGTGGCCGGCGCGAGGATCGTCCTCTTCGTGCTGCCGCGGGACGAGAACGGGCCGCGCCTCGGCCTGACGGCGACCCGCAAGGTCGGCGGCGCGGTCGTGCGCAACCGGATGCGCCGGCTGGTTCGCGAGGCGTTCCGGCGCCACCGCGACCTCGTCGGGCGCTGGGACCTGGTCGTCAACATCCGCCAGGCCGCCGTGGGCTCGACCTACCCGGTGATCGAGCAGGAGTTCGTGGCCCTGGTCGGCCGCGCCCGGAAGCGGCTCGACTCCCGGCCCCCCGCGGAGGGTCCGTCGTGCCCGCCCGCGTCCTGATCGCGCTGGTGCGGCTGTACCAGCGCACCCTTTCCCCGATGCTGGGGTCGCACTGCCGCTTTCTCCCGTCGTGCTCGGAGTACGCGGCCATGGCGCTGGCCGAGTGGGGCGCACTGCGCGGTTCGTGGCTGGCCATCCGCCGCCTCGCGCGCTGCCATCCCTTCACGCAGGCCGGCCTCGACCTGCCCCCCGCGCGGCACGCCCCTTCCGTACCTGCTCTTGCCGACTCCCGCTCGGCCGGGTTGACCGATGGACCGTGACTCCACAATCCGTACCATCGCCGCGGTGGTCCTCTCGGTGGGGATCCTGTTCGGCTGGCAGTACCTCATCGCGCCGCAGCTGATGCCGCCGGAGCCGGCCCGCGCGGAGCAGCCGGCCGACGCCCCGCGGTTTTCCGAGTGGGCGGTGCGGGATTACCTGGCCGGCGCGTTCACCGTGGCCCTGACCGCATTGGTGGCCATGGCCCTGCAATCCCTGATAACCCTGCCCAACCTGTCACTGGTATTCCT
>CAYZDB010000017.1:0-3781 GCA_964476985.1 uncultured Acidobacteriota bacterium
GCACGTGCTCCATCACGATGTAGAGGTCGTCGCCGTCCTCGACCACGTCGTAGACCGCGGCCACGTAGGGGTGGGTCACCGCGACGAGATTCGCGACCTCCTGCCGGAAACGCTCGCGATCGGAGTGGGCCGGGACGTGGTCGGCGGCCAGGGCCTTGATCGCGACCGTCCGGCCGAGCTGGGTGTCCCGCGCGAGGAAGACCTCGCCCATGCCGCCGCGGCCGATCCGCTCGATCAGCTCGTAGCGGCCGATGCGGCGGCCGGCGTCTGCGCCCGGGGTACCCCCTCGGTCCGACGGCATCTCCTGCTCCCCCGGTGGCCGCGGCTCTGCTTCACCGTGAGATTAGTCCGCCGCGGGAGCCCGTTCAACGGCGGGCGGGCGTCCCGCCGCGGAGGGCGTATCATCCCGCCCCATGTCGGTCGCCCTGTACACGAAGGACCTGCGAAAGACCTACCCCGGGAAGCCGCCGGTCGAGGCGGTCCGCGGGCTCGACCTTGCTGTCCCCCAGGGGATCACTTTCGGCCTGCTCGGGCCCAACGGCGCCGGGAAGACGACCACCGTCGAGATTCTCGAGGGGCTGCTCGAGCCGACCTCGGGCCAGGTCGAGGTGCTCGGGATGACCTGGGCGCGGGAGGCCGCGGCGCTGCGCGAGCGGATCGGGGTCTCGCTGCAGGAGACGCAGCTGGCCGAGAAGCTGACGGTCGCCGAGACGGTCGCCCTGTTCTCTTCGTTCTACCGCAAGGCGCGCAACCCGGACGAGCTGATCGAGCTGGTCGGGCTGCAGGAAAAGCGCGACGCCTGGGTCGTCAACCTCTCGGGCGGCCAGAAGCAGCGGCTGGCCGTCGCGACCTCGCTGGCCGGCGACCCCGACCTGCTGTTCCTGGACGAGCCGACGACCGGGCTCGACCCGCAGTCGCGCCGGCAGCTCTGGGAGGTGATCCGCGAGCTGAAGTCGCGCGGCCGGACGATCCTGCTGACGACGCACTACATGGACGAGGCCGAGCGGCTGGCCGACCTGGTCGCGGTCGTCGATCACGGCCAGGTGATCGCGCTCGGTTCGCCGGCCGAGCTGATCGCAACGCTGGGGGGCGAGCACGTCGTCGAGTTCGCGGTGGAGAACGGCGGGAGCGGGGACGCCGGGCTGCCGCTCGAGCCGCTCCACGCGCTGCCCTCGGTGATCGGCGTGCGGACCGAGGCCGGGAGCGTGCAGCTGACGGTCGGCGAGCCGCACCGGGCGATCCCCGCGCTGCTCGACCACCTCGACCAGGTGCAGCGCCACATGACGCGGTTGACGACCCGCCACGCCAGCCTCGAGGACGTCTTCGTCAACCTCACCGGGAGGCACCTGCGCGATGGCTAGGCGCGGACCCTTCACCTGGCTGATGCTGGCCCGGCTCAAGGAGTTCATCCGCGAGCCGGAGGTCATCTTCTGGGTCTTCGGCTTCCCGGTGCTGCTGGCCGTGGCGCTGGGGATCGCCTTCCGCAACAAGCCGCCCGACCAGGTCGCGGTCGGCGTGGTCGAGGCCGGGGGGGCGGAGCGGATCGCGGCCGCGCTGAGCGCGGAGCAGGGGTTCGAGGTCGTGCGCCTGGCCGAGGCCGACGCGGCCCAGCGCCTGCGGATGGGCAAGGTTTCGCTGGTCGTCGTGCCGGGCGAGCCGCTGGAGTACCGTTTCGACCCGACGCGGCCCGACTCGACGCTGGCCCGGCGGATGGTCGACGACGCGCTGCAGCGCGCGGCCGGGCGCCGGGACGCGATCGTCGTGAAGGAGGCCCTGGTCACGGAGCCGGGGGCGCGCTACATCGACTTCCTGATCCCGGGCCTGCTGGGCATGAACATCATGAGCGGGGGCCTCTGGGGCGTCGGCTTCGCGCTGGTCGACATGCGCACCAAGAAGCTGCTCAAGCGGCTGGTCGCGACGCCGATGCGGCGGCGCGACTTCCTGGGCGCGATGATGGCCAGCCGCGGGCTGTTCGTGGTGCTCGAGGTCGTGCTCATGCTGCTCCTGGGCTGGCTGCTGTTCGGGATGATCGTCCGCGGCTCGCTGCCCGGGATCGTGCTGCTGGCGGTGCTCGGCGCCTTCTGCTTCGCCTCGATCGGCCTCCTGGTCGCCAGCCGCGCGAAGAAGATCGAGACCGTGACCGGGCTGATCAACCTGGTCATGCTGCCGATGTTCGTCTTCTCGGGGATCTTCTTCTCGTCCGACCGGTTCCCGGCGCTGCTGCAGCCGTTCATCAAGGCGCTGCCGCTGACGGCGCTCAACGACGCGCTCCGGGCCTCGATCCTGGAGGGAGCCGCCCTGTCCGACCCGGCGCAGCTGGCGCGGATCGGGATCATGCTGCTGTGGGGCGGCCTCTCGTTCGTGCTGGCGATGCGCTGGTTCCGCTGGGCGTCGTAGGGGCCGGCTTCTGTGCCGGCCCGATTTCCGGCCGGGCCACGGGGCGCCCGCTCAACAGCCGACGGTGCGGTACATGGCGACGAGCCGGAGCAGCGCGTCGCGCGGCGCGAGGCTCGACAGGAACAGGAACGTCTGGCCGACGTTCTCGTCGTCCGTGGCGTCGAGCAGCAGGTCGGCCCGTCCGTCGCCGTCCAGGTCCCCCACCCATCGGACGCTCCACAGCTCCGGTTCCCAGGGGAACCCGGTCTCGGAGGCGAAGAGCGTCTGCGTCCGGCCCCCCGCGTGCAGTTCCAGTCGATACCCCGCGTCACCGCTTTGGATCCGCCGAATCTCGAGGGTCTCCGTCCCGTACCGGAGCGACGACACGCCCTCTCGGACCGGCGAGGCCACCCCGTCCTCCAGCGCGCGCGCGCCGAGTCCCGTCACGCCGCGCAGGAAGACCAGGGGCTGGTCGCAGTCTGGGGCGATCGGCTCCGCCCCCGTCATCTCGCCCGCAGTGTCGAGTAGCGGATCCTTCACGCGGCGAACCGACAGGGGTACCTGCTTCAGGACACGGTGCCCCGCCGGCCCGCAGATCGCCCACCACGGGCCGTCGGCGTTCCGCGGGACCTCGTCGCCGTGATGCGCGCCCGGAAGCAGCAGATCCGCTGCTGCGTCGTCGCTTCCGACGGCGGGACTCGTCTCGGCCTGCTGCGCCCCCGCCGGAGCGTCCGCGGGTTCGAGGTCTGCGGCGCTCCGCGCGAACCAGCTCCGGTCGTCGAAGAGGTTGTTGCGGATGCGGATCCAGCCGGTGGCGAAGGGTTCCGGGATCCCGTCCGGCGGCAGGCTGCCGGCACCCAGGGCCAGCCGGCGCAGCTCGAGCGACTCGAGCGCGAAAAAGCGGGAATCGCCCTCCACCCGGACCCGGGCGGCGAGCGCGTCGAGCTGCTCCGCCAGCGCACCGCGCCGGGCCGCGTCGACGGGACCGGGCTCGAAAACGAGCCGGTCGATCGCGACGATCTCCCTGCGGTACTCCTCGGCAGCGAGGATCGGCGGATCGGGGATCACCCCGCTGAAGTCGGCGTCCCCGCTGCAGCCCGCCAGCACGGGCGCGATCAGCCCGGCGAGGAGCCAGCCTGCGAGTGCGGCGAAGGTCTTCCGTTCGCGCGTCACGAGGAGCAGAGGGTAGCACCGCCGGGCGGGACCGGCGCAACGCCGGGGCGCCCGGCCGGCGGTGTCCCTAGAACGCGAGCTGCGCCGCGATCACGTACTCGTTGTATTTGGGGTCGGGCCGGCCGCCGACCTTGCGCAGCGGCTCGTCGATCCCGTACCACTCGAACTTGAAGTTGACGTTCTTCCCCTTCGGCAGCCAGGCGAAGCCGGCGGTCCAGATCGTCGAGGTGGC
>CAYZDB010000017.1:3881-9683 GCA_964476985.1 uncultured Acidobacteriota bacterium
CCCCCAGCAGCAGCCCCGGCATCGGCTTGTAGTCGACGCGCGCGACCGACAGCAGCGTGTCGTTGGAGTTGGCGTTGGCGTTGGTCGTGGTGCCGTTGGTCAGGCTGCCCCACAGCACCCACTTCCGGCCCAGTTCTCCCTTGTAGAAGAGCCCGGGCTGGCGCCGGTCGCCGAAGCGCCGGGTGATCTGGGCCCGCTCGGCGAAGTCCAGCTCGGAGGACGAGCGGAGGCCTTCCCAGGTCAGCACGATCTTCTTCTGCCCGATCGCGATCTCCTGGCCCTTGAAGCCCAGGTAGCTGATTGCCAGGTCCTGCAGGATCTTCCCGTCCTGGCCGGCCGACAGATTGAGGTTCTTGGCCGGATCGATCATGACCTCGAAGCCCCAGTCGGGCGAGAACTTCCCGGACATCTTCAGCTCGGCCCGGCGGATCCGGAAGGTGTTCTGCCCGGGATCGTTGCCCAGCCAGCTGACGCCGGTCCCGACCGGCGAGTCGTCGAAGATGTACCAGACTTGGAGCAGCGCCCCGAACTTCAACTCGCCGTCCTGGCCGATCCGGAGCGCGGTCGGCACGCTGGGTGGCGCGGGGGCCGGGGTGGGCCGCTCATACGCCGGCAGGTTGTGCTTGAAGTTGAACAGGTCGAGCGCGGTCTCGTTCTCGGCGACCACGGTCTCGCCGTTGGGGCCCTGGCGGACCAGCGTGATGCTGGGCCCCATGTCGCCGGACTCCTGGAACAGCTTGTAGCGCTCGGGCGTGTTGAAGACGTAGTACCGGCCGTCTTTCTGCACTTCCTGGTAGTAGAGGCGGGCGACCTGCGCTTCCGCCGTGGAAGTTGACCCGCCGAGTACTCCAGCCGTCAGGATGAGAGACCAGGCGATTCGCGTGACGACCGCATGAAGCCGGCGCAGCCGACGTGTCCTGTCCATGTGTCACGACCTCCTCTTTCGGGACGAGGCAGCGTCCCGCAGAGGAGGCTGTCACCTGCCTGTGACGGATCAGCGAAGAGCGTGTGAAAGAGATGTGACGGTCGGCGCCGAAAGCGCCGGGCAGTCCGGCTGGACCACTCCCGGGCTCCAGGGGCCCGTGCCACAGGCGTTGCGGGCCCGTACGAGGTAGCGCCAGGCCGCTCCTGCCGGGGGCCGAGCGGGATCGGCCAGTTCGGCGGCCGCCGTCCCCGAAGCTAGGCAGACGCCGTCGGGCGCCTGGCCCGGCTCCCCGTACCCTTCGCCCTCGCGAAGGACGTCGTGGACGGTGCCCGTCCCCGCAGCCGGAGCCGCGGGCTGCCAGCGCAGCGTCGCCCGATCGGCGTCGAACGCCACACCCTCGATCTCTCCGGGAAGCGCCCACGCCCCGGCGTCCGCCGGCGCGCAGTCGCAGGCGTCGCCGCGCCCGTCGGTGTCGGCGTCCTCCTGCCCCGGGTTCGCGACCGCGGCGCAGTTGTCGTCCGGGTCGTAGACCGCGTCGCCGTCGCCGTCCGGCCGGCGCAGCTCGAGGTAGACGACCCCTTGCGAGAGCAGCCGCGTCGCGAGCGTCAGCTGTCCGCCGGTGACGACGTGCGTCACGGGAGGCCCGGCCAGCCGCAAGTCGGCCAGCGCCTCGAACGCCTCGACCTCGAACGGCCGGTAGAGCTGCGTGCTGGTGCGGGGCGGCAGCGCGGCCAGCGCGGCGCGCGCCGGGTGCGCGCGGTCGATCCGGTACTCGCGCACCTCGACCAGCGGGAAACGCAGCCCGCTCAGCTCGAGCTGCACGTCCCACCCCGCGCGCTCGTTGCTGCCGGTGTCGAACTTGTCGTGGGCGTAGAGCAGGATCCGGTCGTCCGCCGGGCCGACCGAGCGCCAGCCGGACAGCACGGCGCCGGCGTCCGGCCGCGGCGGGATCGACGCCACATCGTGCGACATCCGCGCCGCGACCTCGGTGAACAGCCAGAACGGCGTCTTGACCGCGTCGACGCGGTCCTCGCTGCCGTCGCCGTCCAGGTCGATCCGCAGCTGGCCGGCGATGCAGGCCACCCCCTCGAAGTTGTAGTTGAACGGCCAGACCGTCATCAGCGCCTCGCCCCGCGCCTTGCGGGGATCGGCCATCGCCGGCTCGAGCATCCGCCGGAAGTAGTCGGCCCCCCACGACGAGACGAAGGTCCCCCAGCGGTAGCCCTCGCGCGAGTCGGGATCGCGCCGCGGGATCCAGTCGGGCGTCGTCTCGTGGCTGTTCACCGCCAGCCGGTCGAAGGTGACGGCGTCGATCGCCAGCGCCTGCTGGTGGGTCCGCTGCAGGTCGGCCGCCGCGGCCTCGGCGTGGTCGTAGCTGTGGACCGAGATGAAGTCGAGCGGCGTCCCCTTGTTGCCGTTCGCGTTGCAGATCGCGGTCACCCGCGCCGCCCGCTTGCCGTTGAAGGCGGGGTCGAAGCAGACGTGGTTGCGCTCCTCGAACTGGCCGCTCGGGAAGTTCGCCGTCGGCGACGCGTGGTACAGCAGCTGGTCCTCGTAGCCCGGGAAGAGACCCGTCGCCTCCCCGCCGCCGATCCGCACGCGCGCGGTGTCGAGGCCGCGCTCCTCGAAACCGCGCAGGATCGAGTTGGCGGTGTAGTCGTAGTAGGCCAGGAACTCGTCGTCGGTCCCGGTCCAGAACAGCTCCGGCTCGTTGCCGATCGACCAGGTCCAGTCCAGCGTCTGGGTGCCGTACCGGTCGATCAGATGGGTCACCAGCCGGCGCACGATCGCGTCCCACTGCACGTAGCTCTTGGGCCGGTCGGTGCACTCGCCGCCCAGCTCGTTCTCCGGCCGGCCCAGCCGGCAGGCGTCGACGGGCGAGCCGTGCAGGACCATCACGGGCCGGCGTCCGTGCGCGACGTGCTGGTCCAGCTCGTCGTCGAGCCGCGTCCAGTAGTAGACGGGGGTCCCGGCCGGGCTGTACTTGCGCAGCGCGCCGACCGGGTGGGGGAAGTTGTCGGGTGTCCGCGGGTTGTCGGCGGGAGGGACGTGGTCGGGCTTGAGGTTGAAGCGCGAGAGCGGCGTCTGCAGCTTGCTGACCTGGACCTGCCGGCTGGCGTCGCTGACCGACTGGACCACGCGCTGCTCGCACTGCGTGGCGTCGCAGACCAGCACCTGGTCGCCGGAGTGGTAGTCGGCGCTGAGCGGGCGGTTGTCGGCGATGCCGTACAGCGCGTGCTCGATCGTGTCGGCCAGGTTGAGGACCGTGGTCGTGGCGGTGTTGGACATCGACAGGATGCGGCGCGTCTCGCGCTCGCGAATCAGGTTGGGGTTGCCGTCGAAGATGTTGGCCTGCCAGTAGTCGCCGAACAGCGGGTAGTCGCGCTGCTGGAGCATGAACTCGGGAGCCTCGGCCCGCGACGCCTCCATCAGCGCGTAGACCGGCTCCTGGTCGAACAGCCGGCTGCTGTCGAAGTTGACCTTGACCTCGCCCGCGAACCAGCGCCCCTCCCAGCGCACGGTCGGGCCGGAGAGGTCGAGCGGCACGGTCCACGTCGAGCCGGCCAGGTCGCGCCGCGTCGTGAAGGTCCAGCTCGCGGTGCCGGGATCGATCGTCAGCCCGCCGAAGGTCCGCGCCTTGACCCGCGCGGTGATCGCCGTCGAGGCCGGCAGCGGCGCCGAGGGGCGGGAGAGGAAGCCCCAGCCCATCCGGCCGTCCGCGACCCACTCGCCGAGGGCCTCGCCGGTGAAGCCGGAAGCCCAGCTCCGGCCCGGCGCCAGGACGGGGAAGGACGCCTGCCCCGGCCAGGAGAGGATCAGCTCGACGCTGTCGGGGTCGATCTTCGCGGCGTTGCCGAGCGCCTGCGGGACCGTGACCTCGAAGTAGATCGAGGACCAGACGCCGGCCGACGCGGCGTTGTCGCACGGCCGGGGCAGCGGGTGGACCGCGTCGCAGGAGTGGGTCACCTGGGGGGCCTGGGCCAGCGCGGCCGCGCCGCAGAGCAGGCCGGCCAGGCCCGCGAGCCAGGCCCTTCCCAGGTCACGGACCGACCCCACGTCGCACCTCCGCCGGGAAGGTACCCGGAGCGCCGCCCCAAACCAAGCCGGATCCGCGTCCCGCGCGGGCGGCCGGTCGGCCGGGGGCGGACGCGGGGTCGGACGGCGCCGCGGTCGATGCTATCGTGCGCGGGGTCGCCGGCGGGGCGCCGGCGGAGGAGCGTCGCTCATGGTTCGCCGGTCGCTGCTGGTGACGGTGCTGCTCGCGGGGCTCGTCGGAGGGACCGTTTCCGGGGCCCTCGCCGCGGGCGAGGTCCGCACGCTGGAGGAGGCCACGAAGGCCGCCGCCTCGAGCGGGAAGCTGGTGCTGGTCGACTGCACCGCCGACTGGTGAGGGGCCTGCCAGGTCTTCGCCCGGGCGGCGAAGCGCGAGCGCAAGCTGCAGCAGGCCCTGGGCCGCTACGAGTTCGTCAAGGTCAACGACGCCGATCCCGAAGGGCCGCGGCAACTCCGCAAGCTGCGCGTCCGGGCCTTCCCCACCTTCATCCTGATCGACGCGTCGGGCCGCGAGATCGAGCGCTGGGCGGGATTCGGCAAGTCGAAGGGGTTCCTCGAGACGCTCGACCGGGCCGCCGCCGACCCGCGGCCGCTGGCCGACAAGATCGCCGGCTTCGACGCCGCGCCCAGCGCCCCGCTGGCGCTGCGGGTCGCGGAGTCGCTGGCCTACCAGAACCGACCGCTCGAGGCGCTCTCGTTCTACCAGCGTGCCGCGGCGCTCGATCCCGCGCTGGAGAAGCAGGTCGCGCCCGAGGTCTTCTACCAGACCTCCTCCGCGGTCTTCGAGGGGCTTCTTCCGTTCTACCCGCTGCTGGTGGCGGGCCAGCGCGCCCTGGCGCTCAATCCCCAGGACACCTGGACGGCGCGCTTCGTGGCCTCGACGCTCGCCGAAACCTGGCCGGATGATCTCGACCGCGCGCTGTTGAAGCCGTACGTCGACTTCGCGCTCGCGACGTTCGGCAGGAAGCCGAGGAACGACTGGGAGCTGGAGCAGAAGCAGCGGCTCGAGCAGGCGCTCGGCCCGCCGCAGACGCTCGATCAGCGGATCGCGGCGTTCGAGAAGGCGCCGACGGCCGACGCGGCGCTGGAGCTGGGTCGCGAGCTGTACGGGCTCGAGCGCTACCCCGAGGCGCTGGCGCTGCTCCGTCAGGTCGTCGCACTCGACCCGAAGCAGGAGGCCGACGCCTCGCGCTGGGTGCTGGCCGCCGCGGCGAGCGGGTCGCGGGCCGGCACCGTTCCGGCCGACGCGGTGATGCCGGCGTACGAACGGTACCTGGCGCTGCACGCCGACGAGGCCGGCGCCGCGAACACCGCTGCGCTCTACCTGGCGGTCGGGCTGTCGAAGGGGCAGGACAACGCCTACCTGCAGCCGCGGCTCGACGCCGCGATCGCCGCGCTCGAGCAGGCCAACGACCCGGAGCAGAAGTCGACGCTCGAGCAGCTCCGGATCGTACGGGCCCGGGCGATCGAGCAGGACCCGGCGAAGGCGATCCGGCTGAAGAAGGAGTCGCTGGGGACCGGCTGGGAGGAGGACCCGGCGCAGCTGTCCGAGTTCGCGCGGTTCCTGGAGCGCAACGATCTCGACCTGGCCGAGGCCGAGCGCGCGGCGCGGCGCGCGGTCGAGCTGGCCGAGCCGGGCCGCGAGCGGTCGCGGGCGGCCGAGACGCTGGCGCGCGTACTCGAGAAGCGCGATCGGCGCGACGAGGCGATCGCGGCGCTCGAGACCGCGCTAAGGGGGGCCCCCTACGACAAGGGGTTGAAGCGGCGGCTGGCGCAGTTGAAGGGGACGGCGTAGGGGCGATCGGACCGCCTGCCCGCTCCCT
>CAYZDB010000017.1:9783-19168 GCA_964476985.1 uncultured Acidobacteriota bacterium
GCCTTCCATCCCGGCTACTCGGATACCGAGCGGGCCCGCGCCTACTTCGTCTGCGGGGGAGTCCCGCTCTACCTGCGGGCGTTCGAGGCCCCGCTCTCGGTCGAGCAGAACATCCGCCGGGTCGTTCTCGACGAGTACGGCCTGCTGTACCGCGAGCCCGACTTTCTCCTGCGCGAGGAACTCCGGGAGGTCGAGACGTATCACGCCGTGCTGACCGCGATTGCCACGGGTCGCAGCGCCGCAACCGACATCGCGGCGGCCGCGTCCGTCGGGGACCGCGCCCTGCAGTATTACCTCCAGCAGCTGATCGCACTGGGGTACGTCCGCCGCAGGTACCCGCTGACCGGGAGCAGGCCGAACCCGCGCGCGGTGCGCTACGACCTCGATGATCCCCTGCTTCGCTTCTGGTTCCGCTTCGTCTTCCCGAACACGAGCTACCTCGCCGCGGCCGGTCCCGAGCGGGCCTTCGCCAACCTCATCGCGCCTGGGCTGGACGCGTACTTCGGCTCCTGCTTCGAGCGGCTGTGCCGTGAGGCGCTGCCCGCCATCTACCGCGCCGAGGGTGTCACGGCTCCGTTCGAGGTCGGTGAGTACTGGGACCGGACGGCGCAGATCGACGTCGTCGGCCTGCGGGAGGACGGGGTCACGGATCTCGGCGAGTGCAAGTGGGGAGCCGTTCGGTCCGCCGCGGCGCTCGCCGCCGAGATCGAGGCGAAGGTTCCGGCCTACCCGAATGCCCGCAATGCGACGATCGTGCGCCGGCTGTTCGTGCGGTTGGCCCCCCGATCGAGAGGCGCGCGCGACACGGTGCGATGGCACACCCTGGCCGACCTGACCCACTTCGACTACTGACGCGGGCCGGCACAGAGGCCATCGCGGGCCGGCACAGGGGCCGGCCCCTACGGTTCCCTGACCTCGGCTGGCGGTTTCGGCTCCCGCCCGGGGAGCTCGCAGGCCTGGGCCATTCAGGTGGAGACCCCCATCCAGGGCAGGATCCAGCGCTGCAGCGCGAACCAGCCGCCGAAGATCGCCAGGAACAGCAGCAGGTCGGTCATCAGACGAGTCGCTCCACGGCGACGACGCTCGCTCTCAGGCACGGCTGGATCTCGCATTTCCCGGCGACATCCTGCAGTTCCTGCAGGACCGCCGCAACCGTCGCTTCGGAGGCCCCGGGGACGACCAGCACGACCGCCTCGAAGGAGACCGTCCGGGGCAGGGCCTCGGGCTCCAGGAACTTGTGGCCGACCGCGCGCGGGATCCGCAGGTAGCCCTCCGCGCCATGCCGGTCGAAGGCGGCGACGACCTGGTGCTCCAGCTCCGGGCTGCAGTAGACGGTGAGCTGTTTCATCGGCGTCTCCCTCACGACTCGACCGCGTCGGCCGGCTCGTCGTCCCACGCCGGCGGCAGCGGCTGCTTGTACTTGCGGCGCTCGACCATGTAGTAGAGGACCGGAACCACGATCAGGGTCAGCACGGTCGAGGCCAGGGATCCGAACATCAACGCGATCGCCAGCCCCTGGAAGATCGGGTCGAACAGGATGACCACCGCACCCATCACGACGGCTCCGGCGGTCAGCACGATCGGCCGCGTCCGGACCGCGCCGGCCTCGACCAGCGCCTCACCCAGCGTCCGGCCCTCGGCCAGCGCCAGCTCGACGAAGTCGATCAGCAGGATCCCGTTCCGAACCATGATCCCGGCCAGCGCGATGAAGCCGATCATCGAGGTCGCGGTGAAGAAGGCCCCCAGCGCCCAGTGGCCCGGGATCACCCCGATCAGCCCGAGCGGGATCGCGACCATCATGATCAGCGGCACGGTGAACGACCGGAACCAGCCGATGATCAGCAGGTAGATCAGTACCAGCACGGCGGCGAAGGCGAGGCCCAGGTCGCGGAAGACCTCGTAGGTGATGTGCCACTCGCCGTCCCACTTCATCGCCGGCTTCTCTTCCGACCCCGGCTCGTCGCGGTAGTACTGCTGCACGAAGCCGCCGCCCGGCACCTCGAGCTTCCCGATCTGGTCCGCCATGTTGAGGATCGCGTAGACCGGGCTCTCCTCGCGGCCGGAGACCTCGGCCGTGACGTAGACCACCGGCTTGAGGTTCTTGCGGTGCAGGCTGGACGGCTCGACCGTGCGGCGGACCGTCACCAGCTCCGACATCGGGACCATCGCGCCGCTCATCGCGGCCAGCTTCACCGCCGAGAGCGCCGCGGCCGACGAGCGCTCGGTCCGCGGCAGCTCGACCCGGATCGGGACCGCCTCCACCTCCGCGTCGCGGTGCAGGAGGCCCGCGTCCTCGCCCGCGACCAGCGCCCGCAGCGCCCGCGCGACCATCGCGGCCGGCACGCCGTGCAGCGCGGCCTTCTCGCGGTCGACCTCGAAGACGTCCTTGGGCTGGGGGGCCTCGACCCACCAGTCGACGTCGACGACGTCCGGCGTCGCCTCGAAGATCGCCTTGATCCGCTCGGCCGTCTCCTGCCGGGCCGCGGCGTCGGGGCCGTAGACCTCGGCCACCAGCGTCGAGAGCACCGGGGGACCGGGCGGGACCTCCAGGATCTTGACCGCCGCGCCGTTGCGCTTCGCGATCTCCTCGACCTGCGGCCGGATCCGCTTGGCGAGGTCGTGGCTCTGGTCGTCGCGCGCGTGCTTGGGCGCCAGGTTCACTTGCAGATCGGCGACGTTCGCGCCGCGCCGCAGGTCGTAGTGCCGGACCAGCCCGTTGAAGTTGACCGGGGCCGAGGTCCCGGCGTACAGCTCGATGTCGGTCACCTCGGGCACGGTCCCCAGCGAGATCCCGATCTCCCGCGCCACCCGCGCCGTCTCCTCCAGCGTCGTCCCTTCCGGCATGTCGACCACGATCTGCAGCTCGCTCTTGTTGTCGAACGGCAGCATCTTCACGGCGACCATCTTGAGCGGGAACATCGCCACCGCGGCCAGCAGCAGGACCGCCACGCCGCCCAGGAACGCCCAGCGCAGCAGTGGCCGCTCCATCATCGGGACCAGCAGCCGGCGGTAGAGCCCGTAGATCTTCGTCTTCCTGACGTCGTAGTCCTCGTCGTGCGCGTGCCCGCCGCGCAGCAGCCGGTAGGCCAGCCAGGGGGCGATCGTCAGCGCCACGACCAGCGAGAACAGCATCGCCAGCGAGGCCCCGATCGGCATCGGCGCCATGTACGGCCCCATCAGGCCGCGCACGAAGGCCATCGGCAGCAGGGCCGCGATCACGGTGAAGGTCGCCAGGATCGTCGGGTTGCCGACCTCGGAGACCGCGCTGACGGCGGCCTCGAGCGGCGGCAGCTTCTTCATCGCGAAGTGCCGGGCGACGTTCTCGACCACGATGATCGAGTCGTCGACCACGAGCCCGGTCACGAAGATCAGCGCGAACAGCGTGACGCGATTGAGCGTGTAGCCGAAGACGTAGTAGACGAACAACGTCAGCGCGAAGGTCACCGGCAGCGAGATGAAGACGACCAGCGAGCCGCGCCAGCCCAGCGCCAGCGCGATGAAGATCGTGACGATCACGATCGTGAACAGCAGGTGCAGTTCCAGCTCGTCGACCTTCTCGCGCGCGGTGTCGCCGTAGTTGCGCGTGACCGCAATCTCGACGCCGGACGGGACCAGCGTCCCCTTCAGCGCGTTGAGCTTGTCCAGCGCCGCGGCGGTGACGCGGTAGGCATCCGAGCCCTTGCGCTTGGCGACGGCGATCGTCACCGCGTCGTAGAGGCCGGCGTCGGCCTGGATCCCGCGCGTCGCGGCTGCCGGGCCGGGGAAGAAGGCGACGTAGTCGGCCGGCTCCTCCGGCCCGTCGAGCACGGTCGCGACGTCGCGCAGGTAGACGGGCTTCCCCTGGTGCGCGCCCACGACCAGCCGCTCCACCTCCTCGCGGCTGCGCAGGAACGCCCCGGTCTCCAGCTTGATCTCGCGGTTCCCCTGCTCGATCGCCCCGGCCGGCGCGCTGGCGTTCTGGAACTGCAGCGCCTGGACGATCGTCCCCGGGTCGGCGTTCATCGCGGCCATCCGGCCGGCGTCGAGCTGGACCCGGACCTGCCGGCGCTGGCCGCCGATCAGCTTGATCTCGCTGACGTCGTCGAGCCGCGACAGCTCCTTCCCCAGCTCGGCTGCCAGCCGGCGCAGGGCGAAGCCGTCCTGGTCGGGGCGCGCGCTCCAGAGCGTGAGCCCCAGGACCGGCACGTCGTCGATCGCGCGCGTCCGGACCAGCGGCGGGGTCGCGCCCGGCGGCATCCTGTCGAGCCCCGAGGCGAGCTTGTCGTAGACCTTGACCAGGCTGCGCTCCTGGTCCTGGCCGACCTGGAAGCGGACCGAGACCATCGCCACGCTGGGCATCGAGGCCGAGTAGACGTACTCGACGCCCGGGATCTCCCACATCCGCTTTTCCAGCGGGACCGTGACCCGGCTCTCGACCTCCTGCGGCGCGGACCCCGGCAGGCCGACGAAGATGTCGACCATCGGGACCGTGATCTGCGGCTCTTCCTCGCGCGGCGTCAGCAGCACCGCGAAGGCGCCGAGCAGCAGCGACGCCAGGATCAGGAGCGGCGTCAGCTTGGAGTCGATGAAGAAGTGGGCGACCTTGCCGGCCGGCCCGAGGCTGGGGGTCATCGCCGCACCTCAGCGGGCCGCGCCGGAGACGGGCGCGCCGTCGACGATCCCGGGGGGCGGCGCGGTGACGTAGCGCTCGCCCGCGGCCAGCCCCGACAGGACCTCGACCCGGTCTCCCGTCGCGGCGCCGAGCCGCACCCAGCGCAGGCGCGCCTTGCCCTGCGGGTCGAGCACCCACAGCCCCTGGAGCTGCCCGCGCTCGACGACCGCGGCGCGCGGCACCGTGAGCGACTGCGCGGTCCCGGCCGGGAACCAGATCCGCGCGTACATCCCGGGCTTGATCGACACGCCGGGGTTTTCCAGCAGCAGCTGGACCGCGAAGGTCCGGCTCATCGGGTCGCCGGCCGGCACGATCCGCTCGATCGTCGCCGTGACCGGCGCTTCCAGCACGTCGATCTTCACCGTGGCCGGGCCGCCCTCGGCCAGCCCGACGACCTGCGCCTCGGGTACCGCGGCCACGATCTTCGAGCGCGACAGATCGTCGATCGTGAAGAGCGGCATTCCCGGGGCCGCCATGTCGCCCGCCTCGATCCGCTTGGCGGTCACGAACCCGGCAATCGGCGTCGTGATCACGGCGTAGTCCAGCATGACGCGGGCCGCGGAGAGGTTGGCCTGGGCCTGCTGCAGCCCGGCGCGGGCCATGTTGTAGCCCGCGGTCGCGTCCTCCAGGTTCTTGGCGGTGGCGGAGCCGCGCTCGGCCAGCGCCGTCATCCGCTTGTGCATCGCCTCGGCGTTGGCGAGCTGAGCCTCCGCCATCGCCACGCCGGCCTTGGCCTGCTCCACCGACGCGGCGAGGTCGCGGCTCTCCAGCCGGGCCAGCACCTGCCCCTTGCGGACGGCGTCCCCCTCGCCGACGTACACGCGCTCGACGCGGCCCATGAGCTTGGTCCCGGGTGAGACGCGTTCGATCGGCTCGACCGTGCCGGTGACTTCGATCGTCGCCGGTGCGGCGGCGAGTTCGGCCACCGCCACCGGGGCGGAGACGGCTGCCGGCTCGGCCGGCGGGGCGGCGGCCTCGTGCTTGCGGCCGCACCCGGCCGTCAGGAGCAGGGCCGCGGCCAGGGCGAGCAGCGGAACGGCGAGCTTCGGGCGGTTCATCGTCGTCTCTCCGGTCAGAGGCGGCCGATCGCCAGCTTCAGGCGGGCGTCGGCCAGGAGCAGGTCGCGGCGCGCGGCGACCTCGCGCGTGCGGGAGGCGGTGAGCGCGGTCTGGCCGGCGAGCAGCTCGACCAGCGTCGTCAGTCCTTCCTTGTAGCGGTCCTCGACGATCACGAGGCTGGCGCGCGCCGACTCGACGGCCCTGGCCGCGTGGACCAGGCTCTCGCGCGCGGCTTTCAGGTCGTAGTAGGCCTGGCGCACCTCGAGGCCGGCTTTCTGCCGGAGGTGCTCGGCGTACTCGGCCGCCTGGCGCTGCTGCTCGCTGGCGCGGCGCACGCGGGGGCGGGTCGAGAAGCCGCCGAGGATGTCCCAGCTGACCGTCCCCAGGATCGTCCAGTTGGTGCCGTCGGCGCCGATGAAGTCCTCGGCGTTGGCCTCGTAGGCGCCGCCGACGCCGATCTCGGGGTACCAGCCGGCCTTCGCGACCTGGACCATCTTCTCGGCCGCGCCGGCGCGCGCGAGCGCGGCCTTCAGGTCGGGCCTCGCGCCGATCGCCTCCTCCGTCAGCGCCGGCAGGTCGCGCTCGGTCAGCGTCGGCAGGTCGACCGACTCGGGCAGCGTCACGACGTCGTCGAGCGGCTGCCCCATCGCCATGTTGAGGCCGGCGCGCGCCACGGCGGCCTGGCTCTCGGCGCGGACCAGCATGTCCCGGGTCTCGAGCTCCTTGACCTCGGCCTGCAGCAGGTCCGAGCGCACGACCATCCCGGTCTCGACCATGTCCTTCACGAGTTTGACGTGGGCCTCGGCGGTCGAGAGCGCCTCGCCCGCGACGCGGCGGTAGCTCTCGGCCAGCACCGCGCCGCTGTAGGCCTCGATCACCTTCTCCGAGACCTGCTGGCGCGCGCCGTCGCGGTCGGCGGCGGCGGCCGCGGCCCCCAGCTCGGCCGCGGCGACGCCCCCGGCGATCTTCCCGCCGGTCCAGATCGGCTGCATCACGGCCAGCTTGGTGTTCCAGTTGTTGGTCGGCGGCGGCTCGTTGAGGAAGGCCGGGGCGAAGTTGGCGGGGCCGAAGCGCTCCTGCGACAGGAGGTCGCTGAAGACCATCACGGGGTTCGTGCTGCGGGAGGCGAACTCGATCAGCTGCGCCTTGGGCAGCCGGTACGACCGGGCCTCGTCGACCTGCGCTTCGGCCGCCCCGACCCCGGCGTCGGCGGCCTTGAGCAGCGGGTTGCGCTCCAGGGCGGTCGCGACCGCTTCCTCGAGCGTCAGGACGCGGCCGGAGGGGGCCGGCGGGGCTCCGGAGGCGGGGTCGGCCGCGGCGGCCGGTCGGACGATGCCCAGCGCCAGGAGGGCCAGGCCCAGTGCGATGCGCTTCATGGCGGTCTCACCCTCGCGGGGCCCGGGCGGACTGCCGGGCCGCGGATAGCCCACAGATGCGCCGGCGGGGGCGGGGTTACAGCCAGCGCCGGGTCCGGAACCAGAGGAACATTCCCAGCGCCGCGGCCCCCATCAGCCCCAGCGCCCCGTACCAGCCGGAGAGCTGCTCCTTCCCCGGGAACAGGACGTTCATCCCGCCGACGCTGGCGATGAAGGTGATCGGCATGAAGATCGTGCTGATCAGCGTCAGCGCCTTCATCACCTCGCTCAGCTTCAGGTTGACGGCGTTGAGGTAGAGCTCGTGCACCGTCCCGACGACGTCGCGCAGGTTCTCCAGCATGTCGATCAGCTGGATCGTGTGGTCGTAGATGTCGCGGAAGTAGATCCGGGTGTCGGGGTTGAACAGGGCCGATTCGCCGCGTTCGAGCCAGGAGATGACCTCGCGCATCGGCCAGACCGCGCGCCGCATCTCGATCAGCGCCCGCTTCATCGCCAGCACGCTCTCGATCGTCTCGCGCCCGGGGTCGGCCAGGACGCGGTCCTCGAGCTCCTCCAGCTTGATGCCGAGTTGCTCGGTGATGACGAAGTAGTTGTCGACGATCGTGTCGAGCAGGCGGTAGAGCAGGTAGTCGACCCCCTTCTGCCGGGCCTGGGCCTGCCCCTGCGCGATGCGCGAGGCGATCGCGCCGAACAGCGTCGGCTGGTGCTCCTCGAAGGTGAGCAGCCAGTTCTTCCCCAGCACGAACGCGACCTGCTCGGTCGCAAACTCGCCGGTCTCGGGGTCGAGCGAAAGGTTGCGCGCGACGACGAAGACGTAGTCGCCGTAGTTGTCGCACTTGGGGCGCTGGCCGACGTTGACGATGTCCTCGACGACCAGCGGGTGCAGGCCGAAGGTCTCGGCGACCTTCTGGACCAGCGCCACGTCGTGCACGCCGTCGACGCAGATCCAGCTGGTGCGTCCGGAGTCGCGGAAGCGCGCCAGGTCGGACGGGCGAACGTCCTCGTGGAGCGACGCGGCCCCGGCGTCGTAGTCGAGAACGCTGATCCGGATCGGCCGTCCGGCCTCGGCCCCGGTGTAGATCGGGGTGCCGGGCGGAAGCCCGGCCTTCTGCGCGCGCTGACCACGCGCGGCCTTGCGACGGCGCCTCGTCACGGGCGGATTATGAGCGCCGCGGGGGGCGGGGGTCTACGGGGGGCGCGCCGGGCCGGCGCACCCCCCGGGTGGCTCAGCGGGCGGCGGCCTCGAAGCGGGCGTTGACCGCGTCCCAGTCGATCACGTTCCACCAGGCGTTCAGGTACTCGCCGCGGCGGTTCTGGTACTTCAGGTAGTAGGCGTGCTCCCAGACGTCGTTGCCGAAGACCGGCTTCAGTCCGTCGGTCAGCGGGTTGTCCTGGTTCGGCGAGCTGGTCACGGCGAGCTTGCCGTCCTTCCCCAGCACGACCCAGGCCCAGCCGCTGCCGAAGCGCTTGAGACCGGCGTCGTTGAACTGCTTCTTCAGCTCGTCGAAGCTGCCGAACGCGGCCTTGATCGCGTCCGCGACCGGGCCCTTCGGATCGCCGCCGCCGCCCTGCTTCATCAGGGTCCAGAACATCGAGTGGTTCCAGTGGCCGCCGCCGTTGTTGCGGACCGCCATCCGGATCCCCTCCGGCACGCTCGCCAGGTTCGCGACCAGCCAGTCGAGACTCTTGTCGGCCAGCTCGGGCGCGCCCGCGAGGGCGTTGTTGAGGTTGTCGACGTACGCCTGGTGGTGCTTGCCGTGGTGGATCTCCATCGTCTTCGCGTCGATGAACGGCTCGAGCGCGTCGAAGGCGTAGGTCAGCGGGGGGAGCGTGAAGGGCATGGTCGAATCCTCCTGGCGGCGGGCGTAGAAATTAGTTATTCGGGCAATGCGCAGCGTATACGCGGCGAATTCGCGTATCCGTCACGCTATCGCACGCGGCGTGGCACCGCCAGTCGGGACGGGGCGGAGCGGCAGCGGTCAGGCGGGATGGAGCTGCAGGATCTGCGTTTCGCCGACGTCGGCGCTCTCGATCGCGGGCTCGCACGGCACGGCGATCACGCCGAGCCGGGAGCACCCCGTCTCCGGCCGGTAGTTGCGTCCCGGGTCGGCGATCAGCACCCGGGTCCCCCGCCCCGCCAGCGCGCGCAGCCAGGGCGTCAGGCGGGCAGCCATCGGGCTCTCGTAGAGGATGTCGCCGCCGAGCAGGACCTCGATCCCGGGCAGCGTGCGGCCGATCCAGTCCTCGCCCACGATCTCGATCGCGGCGTCCGCGGCCAGCGCGCCGCGCGCCACGTTGTG
>CAYZDB010000018.1:0-18602 GCA_964476985.1 uncultured Acidobacteriota bacterium
GCTCACGATTCCGGCGGCGTCCGTCCCGGGCCCGGGAGCGGCCCCTCGGCGAGCGCCAGCAGCGTCAGGTCCGGCAGCCGGAAGCGCCGGCGCAGCAGGCGGTCGCGCAGCGCGACCCGCGTGCGCTCGCGCACCTCGGCCGGCATCCCGCCCGCGTACGGTGCCACCAGCCGCTCGACCTCCTCCTCCAGCGCCTGTCGCTCGTCCGGCGCCAGCGTCGCGGCACAGCCGTCGACCAGCTCGCGCTGCAGCGCTGCAACGCGCTCGGCCGGGAGCCCGCCACCGGGATCGCGCGCCAGCCGCTCGAGCACCCCGGCCGCCAACCCGCGCGGCGCGGCCGAGCCCGCGAGCAGCGGCTCCGCGCGCCGGGCCAGCGTCGCGGCGTCGACCGCCGCCGGGCTTCCCTCCCGCCGGCCGACCAGCGCCTCGCGCCACGAACGCTCGGCCTCCTCGATCGCCGGCTCGCAGTAGGCCAGCGAGCGCGGCCGGCGCGGCGGGCGCCGCTCGGCGGCCTCGCGGAAGACCTCCTCCAGCGTGTCGAGCACCAGGAAGAGCGGGAGCCCGCGGCGGTGCCAGGCCACCACGCGGGCCAGGTCCTCCGGCGAGAGGATCAGCGGCCGCTCGCGCAGCGCGCGGAACCGCTCCTCGACGGCGCGGACGAAGTGGACCTCCTCGTCGATCACCGCGGGAACCGGAACGAGAGCGCCATCCGCTCGATCGCGTCGAAGAGCTGGTCGAAGCAGCGGCGGTAGTCGGACAGCGTGCCGCCGGTCGGGTCGGCGAGATCCCGGCCCCCCGAGCCGTCGGGTGCCGCCAGCAGCAGCTGGACCTTGGGCAGCGCCTCGGGGAAGTGCTCGGCGAAGAACGCGCGGTGCCGTCGTTCCATCACCACGATCCGGTCCGCGGCCGCGACGTCCTGCGGGAGCATCGGCTTGCTGCGGTGCCCGGCCAGGTCGCAGCCGCGCTCGGCCGCCAGCCGCGACGCGATCCCGTCCGACGGCAGGCCGCTCACCGCGTGCGTCCCGGTCGAGGCGATCTCGAGCGCGTTCGGTCCGATCCGCTCGACCAGCCGGCGCAGGTAGAACTCGGCGACCGGTGAGCGGCAGATGTTGGCGGTGCAGACGAAGAGGATCCTCATCGCGGTGCGTTGCGCTCCCAGAGCAGGCGCAGGCCGTCGAGCGTGAGGTGCGGGTCGAAGGCGTCGATCCGCGGCAGGACCGAGTGCAGCGCGTGCCCCAGCCCCCCGGTCGCGACCAGCTTGACGGAGGTCTCGAGTTCCTCTTCGATCCGCCGGACCAGCCCCTCGATCATCGCCGCGTGGCCGAGGACCAGCCCGGACCGGATCGAGTCGACCGTGTTCCGGCCGATCACCCGCGGCGGGAGCGACAGGTCGACCCGCGGCAGGCGCGCGGTGCGGGCGGCGAGGGCCTCCGCACCCAGCAGCGGGCCCGGGCAGATCACCCCGCCGATGTACTCGCCGTCCGCGGTGACGACGTCCAGCGTGGTCGCGGTGCCGAGGTCGACGATCACCGTGGGCCCGCCGTAGCGCGCGTGGGCGGCGACCGCGTTGACGATCCGGTCGGCCCCCACCTCCTGCGGGTTGTCGAAGCGGATCCGGATCCCGGTCCGGATGCCGGGCGCGACCTCGAGCGGGTCCGCGACCCCCAGGCGGCGCAGCGCCTCGAGCAGCACGCCCGTCAGCGGCGGGACGACCGAGGCCACGATCCCGGAGTGGACGCGCACGGGGGCCGCGCCGATCAGGCCCCGCAGCGTCAGTGTGGCCTCGTCGGAGGTCAGGTCGCGGCGCGAGGAGAGGCGCCACGAGTGGGCCAGGCGCTCCCCCTCGAAGCAGCCGATCGCGATGTTGGTGTTCCCGATGTCGACCGCGAGCAGCACGCTCTCACCCCCAGAGGCGCTCCCCGAACCGGACCGCCACGACGCCCCCGCCCGCGCCTTCAGTGACGCGGACCAGCAGCGCCCCGTCGTCCCGGATCCCCTCTCCCACCCCTTCGATCACGCGGCCGTCCGGCTCCTGGACGCGGACCGGGGCGCCGCGCGACGCCGCCGACGCGGCACGGATCGATTCTAGCGCACCCGTCCACCCGGCCTCGTCGCCCACCGCGCGGGCCCGGCGCGGGAGCGCGGCCAGCAGCGCGGCGGCGACCGCCGGAAGGGCCTGCCCCGGTTCCCGGAACGGGATCGGGCCGGCCGGCCCGGCCCGTTCGGGGTCCGCGTCCCGCGGATCGGGCCCGAGGTTCAGCCCGATGCCGACCAGCACGATCGGCTCGCCGGACGGTCCTCCCCGGCCGAGGTACTCGGCCAGGATCCCGCCGACCTTGCGGCTCCCCAGCACCAGGTCGTTCGGCCAGTCGAAGCCCAGGTCCGGTCCGCCGGCCGTGGCGACCGCGTCGCGCGCGGCCAGGGCCGCGGCGAAGCCCAGCCGCCAGGCCACCGCCGGGTCGGCGGGAGGGCGCAGCGCGGCGGTCAGGTACAGCCCGCCGCGCGGCGACACGAAGGTCCGGCCGTGCCGGCCGCGCCCGGCGGACTGCTCGAGCGCGAGGACGGCGAGGCCGGGCCCGGCGCCCTGCGCCAGGCGCGCCCGGGCCTCGTCCATCGTGCTCGCGCAGCGCTCGAGGACGACCAGCGGCCGGCCGAGCCCGTCCGGAGCGATCGAACCGGAGAGCGCGCGCTCGAGCTCGCGGGCGCCGCTCACGACCGGACGTCGAGCGCGACGTCCATCGCGCGCGCGCCGTGGGTCAGCGCGCCGAGCGAGAGCCGGTCGACCCCTGCCTCGGCGAACGGGCGGAGCCGGCCCGGGCGCAGCCCGCCCGAGACCTCGAGGCGGGCCCGGCCGGCGCCGCGCCGCACCGCCTCGCGGATCGCCTCGAGCGGCATGTTGTCGAGCAGGATCCAGCCCGCGCCGGCGGCCAGCGCCTCGTCCAGTTCCTCGAGCGTGTCGACCTCGACCTCGATCCCCCGCGCGGGGTGCCCCGCCGCCTCGGCCCGGCGGACCGCCTCCCGCACCCCTCCCGCGATCAGCTTGTGGTTGTCCTTCAGCAGGACCATCGCGTCGAGGGTGGAGCGGTGGTTCTCGCCGCCGCCGGCGGCGACCGCGTACTTCTCGAGCGCGCGCAGGCCGGGCGTCGTCTTGCGGGTGTCGGACACGCGGGCCCGGGTTCCCGCGACCTCGCGCACCGCCTCGGCGGTGAGCGACGCGATCCCGGTCAGCCGGCCAAGGAAGTTGAGCGCGACGCGCTCCCCGCCCAGCACGACCGCGGGAGGGCCCTCGACCGTGGCGAGCACGGTGCCGGAGCCGACGGCCGCCCCGTCCTCGCAGAGCAGCGCGACCCGCGCCGCGAGCCCGGTGCGCCGCGCCATCTCCTCGAAGACCAGCGCCACCAGCGGAAGCCCCGCGACCACCAGCGCCTCGCGCGCGACGATCTCGCCGACGGCGTGGCCGCCGGTCCCCGCGACGGCGAGGGTCGTCACGTCGCCGCCGGGCCCGAGGTCCTCGTCCAGCGCTCGGCTCACCGCCTCCCGCGCCGCGTCGAGCGGGAAGACGGGAGGGCTCATCGCAGCCCGTCCAGCAGCGCGGCGAGTTCGGCCAGCCGGCCCTCGAGGGCCGCGATCCGGCCGCGCTCCTTTTCGACGACCTCGGCCGGCGCGCGCTCGACGAACGACGGGTTCGCGAGCTTGCCGCGGACCGCTTCGAGGTCCTTGGCCAGCCGGGCCTGCTCCTTCTCCAGCCGCGCCCGCTCGGCCGCGGTGTCGACCGCCCCGGCCAGCGGAATCACGACCTCGAGGTCGTCGAGCACCTGCCGCAGCGCGGGGCCGGCCTCGGCCGACCCGTCGATCAGCGCGACCCCCTCGGCCTGGGTCAGCAGCCCGATCCGCGCCGCGAAGGCAGCCAGCGGCGCGCCGGCCTCCGCGGTGCGCGGCCGCAGCTGGATCGCGATCTTCCGCGAGGGCGGGATGTTCGCCCCGGTCCTCAGGGCTCGGGCGGCGGAGACCGGGGCGATCAGGAAGCGTTCGACGCGCGCGGCGGCCGCGGCCCGGTCGAAGCCCTCCGGCACCGCGATCCCCGGCCGCGCCGGGACCGGGTAGTCGGCGACCGCCAGGAACGGGGGATCGCCGGCGCGGCGCGGGAGGTTCTGCCACAGCTCCTCGGTGATGAACGGCGCGATCGGGTGCAGCAGCCGCAGCGCGCCGTCCAGCACGTCGAACAGCAGCGCCCGCCGCACCGCGGCGCGCCGCGGCTCGGCCCCCTCCGCCAGGTCGGGCTTGGCCAGCTCGATGCACCAGTCGCAGAAGGTCCCCCACAGGAAGTGGTAGATCGCCTCCGCGGCGTGGTCGTAGCGGTAGTCGTGCATCGCGCGGTCGACGTCGTCGACCAGGTCCAGGTAGCGCGCGGCCAGGTAGCGGTCGACGTCGTCGTAGTCGGCAGCGCAGTAGTCCGCCCGCCGTGCGGCCGGGTCCTCCGGCAGCCGCATCAGCATGAAGCGCGTCGCGTTCCAGAGCTTGTTCATGAACGCGCGGTAGCCGGCGAGCCGCTCCTCCGAGAGCGCGAGATCCGAGCCCGGGCTGGCCTGTGCCGCGAGCGTGAACCGCAGCGCGTCGACGCCGTGCCGGGCCATCGCGTCCTCCGGCTCGAGGGCGTTGCCGGTCGACTTCGACATCTTGCGGCCCTGCGCGTCGCGCACGAGGCCGTGGTAGAGGACGGTCCGGAACGGCACCTCGCCGGTCAGGCGCAGGCCGGCCATGATCATCCGGGCGACCCAGAAGAAGATGATGTCGAAGCCGGTGACGAGGACGTCGGTCGGGTAGTAGTGCTTCAGCTCCGGCGTCGGCTCCGGCCAGCCGAACACCGAGAAGGGCCAGAGCTGCGAGCTGAACCAGGTGTCGAGGACGTCCGGGTCCTGCTCCAGCGCGGTCGCGCCGCAGGTGGCGCAGGCCGACGGGTCCTGGCGCGCGACCGTGACGTGCCCGGCGGGGCAGTACCAGGCCGGGATCCGGTGGCCCCACCAGAGCTGCCGCGAGATGCACCAGTCCTGGATGTTCTCCAGCCAGTGGAAGTAGGTCTTCTCCCAGCTGTCCGGGACAAACCGGATCCGGCCGTCCCGCACCGCCTCGAGCGCCGGACGCGCCAGCGGTTCCATCGTCAGGAACCACTGGGTGGAGATCATCGGCTCGGCGATCGTGCGGCAGCGCTGGCAGCGCCCGGGGGCGTAGAAGTGGTCCCTGCGCCCGCGGTCCAGGCCGCGCTCGGCGATCGCGGCCTTGACCTGCTCGCGGGCCTCGAAGCGGTCGAGCCCCGCGAACGGTCCGCCGGCCTCGTTGATCCGGCCGTCCTCGCCCAGGATCGAGATCTCCGGCAGCCCGTGGCGCTTGCCGCAGGCGAAGTCGTTCGGGTCGTGGGCCGGGGTCACCTTCACCGCGCCGGTCCCGGTCTCCGGGTCGGCCAGCAGCGGGTCGGCGATGATCGGGATCGCGCGTTCCGGGAAGAACGGGTGGACGACCCGCTTCCCGATCACCGCCTGCCAGCGCGGATCGTCCGGGTGGACCGCGATCGCCGTGTCGCCGAGCATCGTCTCCGGCCGGGTCGTCGCGACGACGATCTCGCCCCCGCCCTCGACCGGGTAGGCGAAGGACCACAGCTCGCCCGGTTCGGGATCGTCGCGATCGACCTCGAGGTCCGACAGCGCGGTCCGGCACGAGGGGCACCAGTTGATCAGCCGCATCCCGCGGTAGATCAGCCCGTCCTCGTGCAGCCGCACGAAGGTCTCGCGCACCGCCTGCGAGAGCCCCGGGTCGAGCGTGAATCGCTCACGCGACCAGTCGCACGAGCAGCCCAGCCGGTCGAGCGTGGCGACGATCTTGCCGTGGTGGATCTCCTTCCACTTCCAGACCTCCTCGACGAAGGCCTCGCGGCCCATCTCGTGGCGGTCCCGCCCCTCGCGGCGCAGCGCCTTCTCGACGACCGCCTGGGTCGCGATCCCGGCGTGGTCGGAGCCGGGGACCCAGAGCGCGTCCTTCCCCAGCATCCGCTGCCAGCGAACGATGATGTCCTGCAGCGTGTAGTCCAGCGCGTGGCCGATGTGCAGCGCGCCCGTCACGTTGGGCGGCGGAATGACCAGCGAGAACCGGGGCTTCCCCGGGCCCGGACGCCCGCGGAACAGGTCCGCCGCGCGCCACGCCGCGCCCACGCGGGACTCGTAGGCCTCCGGGTTGAACGCCTTCTCCAGGCTGCTCATCGCGTCGCATCTCCCGTGGGCTCGGCGGGCCGGCGGGGCGCCGCCGCGCTCTCGCGCAGCAGGCGCTCGAGCAGGTCGGGGACCACCTCCCAGGCCACCTCGCGGACGATCTCGGGCGCCAGCTCCTCCAGCCGCCGGCGGACCTCCTCGCGGATCGCGGCCTCGAGGTCCGGCGCGGGGGCCGCCTCCGGCGGCGCGGGGACGAGGTCGAACTCGTCGTCGCCCGGCAGCGGGACCCGCGCGTCCCAGGGCGGGGGCAGGTCGAGCGGAGCGTCGGAGAACTCCTCCGGCGGCGGGGCCGGCTCGGCCGCGGCCGGGGCGTCCCGCGTCGGCCCGGGCGACGGCGCGGGCGGGCTCGCGAGCAGCAGCTCCTCGACGCGTCGCAGCAGCTGCCGCGGCTCGAAGGGCTTGGCCAGGTGGCCGGAGGCGCCGCAGCGCGCCGCGCGGTCCTCGTCGAACGGCTCGAAGGCCCCGAACAGCAGCACGATCGGGACGCCGCGCAGCGCGGGGTCGCGGCGCAGCGCCTCGGCCACCTCGTAGCCGGTCAGCTCGGGCATGAGCACGTCGCACAGCACCAGGTCGGGCCGCCGGCCGCGGGCCAGTTCGAGCGCCTCGCGCCCCTGGGTCGCGCCGACCACCGTGTGCCCGGCCGCGCCGAGCACGCTCTGCACGACCTTGCGGATCGTCGTGCTGTCGTCGGCGATCAGGATCGTGGCCATCGCGCGGACCCTCGGGGCGAAAAAAGAACGGAACCGTAACACCCCCCTCGGAGGGGTGTCAAAGGCGAACGGAGCAGCGGCTCAGCCCCGGGCGGGGATCTTCGCGGCCACCCACGCGACCAGCGACTCGGTGCTGGTGCCCGGGCGGAAGATCTCCGCCAGGCCGGCCTCGCGCAGCGGCCCGAGGTCCTCCTCCGGGATGATCCCCCCGCCGAACACGACCACGTCCCCCGCGCCGCGCTCGCGCAGCAGCCGGATCACCTTCGGGAAGAGCGTCATGTGCGCCCCGGAGAGGATCGACAGCCCGATCGCGTCGACGTCCTCCTGGATCGCGGTGTCGACGACCTGCTCGGGGGTCTTGTGCAGCCCGGTGTAGATCACCTCGTGCCCGGCGTCGCGCAGCGCCCGGGCGATGATCTTCGCCCCGCGGTCGTGACCATCCAGCCCGACCTTCCCGATCAGCAGGCGCCGCCTTCCAGAGTCCTTGTTCATGTCCGCTCGATCTCCCGCATGCCGCGCCCCGGGCACTCAGAGCACGGACGTCTCTTCCCAGGTCCCGAAGACCGTCTTCATCGCCTGCGCGATCTCCCCGACGGTCGCGTAGGCGCGCACCGCCTCGAGGATCGGTCCGAAGGTGTTGGCCTCGCCGCGGCAGGCCTCGGCCAGCCGCACCAGCGCGGTTTCGACGGCGCGCCCGTCGCGCTCCGCCTTCACCTTCCGCAGCCGCGCCAGCTGGCGCTCTTCCACCTCGTGCGAGATCCGCAGGATCTCGACCGGGGTGTCCTCCGCGGGCGGGATCTGGTAGCGGTTCACGCCGACGATCACCTTCTCGCCCCGGTCGATCTGCTGCTGGTAGCGGAACGACGCGTCGGCGATCTCCTTCTGCGGGTAGCCGCGCTCGATCGCCGGCACGATCCCGCCCATCTCCTCGATCCGGTCGATGTAGGCCAGGGCGTCCCGCTCCATCCGGTCGGTCAGGGCCTCGACGAAGTACGACCCGCCCAGCGGGTCGATCGTGTTCGTCACGCCCGACTCCTCGGCGATGATCTGCTGGGTCCGCAGCGCGACCCGCACCGCGGTCTCGGTCGGCAGGCAGAGCGTCTCGTCGAAGGAGTCGGTGTGCAGCGACTGGGTGCCGCCCATCACGGCGGCCAGCGCCTGGATCGTGACCCGCGCGATGTTGTTGAGCGGCTGCTGCGCGGTCAACGAGCAGCCGGCGGTCTGGGTGTGGAAGCGGCACATCCACGACCGCGGGTCCTTCGCACCGTACTTGTCGCGCATCCGCGTGGCCCAGATCCGGCGCGCGGCGCGGAACTTCGCGACCTCCTCGAAGAAGTCGTTGTGCGAGTTCCAGAAGAAGGACAGGCGCGGCGCGAAGTCGTCGACCGCCATTCCGCGCGCCAGGCAGGCCTCGACGTAGCCGAAGCCGTCCGCCAGCGTGAACGCCAGTTCCTGGACCGCGGTCGAGCCGGCCTCGCGGATGTGGTAGCCGCTGATCGAGATCGTGTTCCACTGCGGCACCTGCCGGCTGCAGTACTCGATCATGTCCACGATCAGCCGGATGCTCGGGAGCGGCGGGTAGATCCACTCCTTCTGCGCGATGTACTCCTTCAGGATGTCGTTCTGGATCGTGCCGCGCAGGCGATCGAACGGCACGCCCTGCTTCTCCGCCACCGCGAGGTACATCGCGAGCAGCATCGGGGCCGAGCAGTTGATCGTCATCGAGGTCGAGACCTCGCCGAGCGGGATCCCGTCGAACAGGATCTCCATGTCGGCCAGCGTGTCGACCGCCACCCCCTCCCGCCCGACCTCGCCCTCGGACAGCCCGTCGTCGCTGTCGCGGCCCATCAGGGTGGGCAGGTCGAAGGCGGTCGAGAGCCCGGTCTGCCCCTCGCCGAGCAGGTACTTGAAGCGGCGGTTGGTGTCCTCGGCCGTCCCGAACCCCGCGAACATCCGCATCGTCCAGAGCCGGCTGCGGAACATCGTCGGGTGGATCCCGCGGGTGAAGGGGAACTCGCCAGGGAAGCCCAGCTTCTCGGCCGGGTCCCAGCCCGGGGAGAGCAGCTCGGGGGTCCCCAGGCGCGGAACCTCGAGGTCGGACACGGTGGTGAAGGGGCCGCGCTCCTCGGGAGCGCGGGCCAGGGCCCGCGCGAGGGTCGTCTCTTCCCAGCTCTTCAGGCTCTTCGATCGCATGGAGTCCTCGCGTCGCAGACCACGCCTCCGGGCGCGTTACCGCCGCAGAGGAGCGATAAGCATACCGCGAGACCCCCGCCGCTCCAGCGGGACCGGGGGCCCGGACCGGGGAGCCGGCGCGCCGCGCCCGGGAGGCCGGGCGCGGCCTCCGGTCAGGCGCCGGCCTTGCGCGGCCGGCGGATCGTCTCCGCCCCCTCCCGGCGGCCGGCCAGCCGGCTCGTCTTGTCCTTGCGCAGCTGGCGCGCCAGGATGTCGACCGCCTCGTTGATCGCGGCCTTGAGGTCGTCGTCCGTGACCTCGACCGAGTAGGAAGCGCCCTTGCCCCACGCCGAGATCGCGCAGGTCTGGCGGTGCTTCTCGGCTTCGATCGTCACGTGCATGTCGAGACTGTCCACGAGCCTCCCGAGCTTGCGAAGCTTGTCCTCCGCGTACGCACGGTCTTCCGGCGAGAGGTCGATGTGTCGCGCCGTGAGCTCGATGGTCATCCTGTCCCTCCCAGGGTGAGGGACGCGCGCCGGCGAAGCCGCTCAGCGCGCGTCGGGTCGGTGGTGGGTCCGGCGCTGGGTCGACGGCGGGATCCGCAGTTCCTCGCGGTACTTGGCGACCGTCCGGCGCGCGATCTGCAGCCCGTCGCGCCTCAGGTTCTCGGCGATCGCCTGGTCCGAGAGCGGGTGCTTTCCGTCCTCGTCCGCCACCATGCGCTTGATCTTCTCCTTGACCGTGAGCGACGAGATCGCTTCCCCGTCCGTTACGGCGAGCCCGCTGTGGAAGAAGAACCGCATCTCGTACAGGCCGCGGTGGGTGTGCATGTACTTGTTGTTCACCACGCGGCTGACCGTGGACTCGTGCATCCCGATGTCCTCGGCCACGTCGCGCAGGACCAGCGGGCGGATCGCGTCGATCCCCTCGTCCAGGAAGGCCCGCTGGAACTTCACGATGCTGGCGGCGACCTTGTAGATCGTGCGCTGCCGCTCCTCCAGCGAGCGGATCAGCCGGAAGGCGGCGCGCACGCGGTCGCGCACGAACTCGCGGGTCGAGGCGTCGCTGGTCGCGCCCCGCCCCGCCTCCTCGAAGAAGCGGCGGTAGGTCGGCGAGACCCGCAGGCGGGGCAGCCCTTCCTCGTTGAGCACCAGCCGGTACTCGTCGCCGTCCTTGACCACGAAGACGTCGGGGATGATGTAGGTCGTGGTGCGCGGGTTGTACTTCTCGCCCGGCTGGGGGTCGAGGTGCCGGATCACCTCCAGCACCGCGTCGCACTCGTCGGCGGTCAGCTTGAGCGCGGTGGCCAGCTCGCCGTGGCGGCGCGCCTCGAGCAGCGGCAGGTGATCGCGGATCGCGACCGCCGCCGGGGAGTCGCCCAGCTCCTGGAAGTCGAGCTGGACCAGCAGGCACTCCTGCAGCGAGCGGCTCGCGACGCCCACCGGGTCGAAGCGCTGGATCTGCTGCCGGACCTTCTCGAGTTCCTCGACGCTCCAGGTCTCGCCGGGGGGCGCCATCCCGACCAGTTCCTCGGCGGTCGCCTCGAGGTAGCCGCGCTCGTCGAGGTTGCCGATGATCGCTTCGCCGATGCGCCGGGCCCGGCCGACGATCGCGCTCATCTCGAGCTGCCAGGTCAGGTGATCCGAGAGGTGGTCCTGCGTCGCCGCGACCTGCTCGAAGGTGGGCTGGTCCTCGGGCTGGTACTCCCGCGTCCCGCGCACCGGCTCGTAGCTGTCCTCGAGGTCGCGGAAGAAGGCGCCGTAGTCGAAGTCGTCGTCGTGCCGCTCCGCGTTCTCGCCCGCGGTGACTTCGCGCTCCGTGTTGGCCGGCGACTGTTCCTTCTCCTCGAACTTCTCCGTGGTGGTCCCGGCTTCCTCGAGGGCGGGGTTCTCGACCAGCTCCTGGGCGATCTCCTCCTGGAGCTCGAGCTTCGACAGCTGGAGCAGCTTGATCGCCTGCTGGAGCTGAGGCGTGATGATCAGCTTCTGCACCAGCCGCGTCTGAAGTCTCTGTTCGAGCTGGGGCATTGGCTGGTCCGCGTCGCGAGGTCTTGCTCAGTCGAGCTTGAAGTCCTGGCCCAAGTAGATTGCCCGCACCTCCGGATCCGCCGCGAGGAACTCCGGCGATCCGCTGCGGAAAATCCTCCCTGATCGAATGATATAGGCCCGGTCGGTGATCTGCAATGTCTCCCGGACGTTGTGGTCGGTGATCAGGACGCCGATCCCGGCGCCCGCCAGCGACTTGACGAGGCGCTGCATCTCGGCCACGGCGATCGGGTCGATCCCCGCGAACGGCTCGTCCAGGAGCAGGTACTTCGGTTCGATCGCCATCGCGCGGGCGATCTCGCAGCGGCGGCGCTCGCCGCCGGAGAGCAGGTATGCCGGGCGCTCGGCGATCGCGGTCAGCCCGAACTCCTCGAGCAGCCGGGTCGAGCGCGCGTCGATCTCGGGGTCGGAGCAACCCAGGGCCTCGAGCACCAGCTGGAGGTTGCCGCGGACCGTCAGCCGGCGGAAGACGCTCGGCTCCTGGGGCAGGTAGGCGATCCCGGCCAGCGCGCGGCGGTGCAGCGGCTCTTCCGTCAGGGTGCGCGGGCCGAGCTGGATCGTCCCGGCATCGGGCTCGAGCAGTCCGACGATCATCGCGAAGGTGGTCGTCTTCCCGGCGCCGTTCGGGCCGAGCAGCCCGACGACCTCGCCGGGCTGAACGCGCACGCTGACGTCGTCCACGATCCGGTGATCGCGGATCACCTTCAGCAGGTGACTGGCCTCCAGCACGTCGGCTGGAGCAACGCTCGGGACGGGGGCACTCATTTCTTCTCGTCGCGTGGCGGCCGCGGGCGCGCGGCCGGCTTGCCTTCGATCAGGGCCCGTCCCGACTCGCCCTCGGTCTGGAAGCGCCCGTCGGCCAGATAGTAACGCACGCGTTCGCTCCGGGTGAGCGCGCCCTCGGGCGATTTCAGCGTCACGAGTTCCTGCTCCCCGATGAGCAGGATCGTCCCCTTTTCGCCCCCCTCCCAGACCAGGCGGTCGGCGGTCGCGGTTCCCTTCTCCGACGCGAGGACGACGTTCCCCTCTCCTTCCAGTTCCTCGACGCCGCCCCCCGCCGACCCGCGCATCCGCAGTTCGCTCGCTTCGACCGTCATGCCGCCTTCGACGAAGCGGGCCCCGCCGGTGACGTGGGCGGTGCGCTCGCGCGACAGGTACTCGAGCCGTTCGCCCGAGAGCCGCATCGTGCGGCGCGGCTGCCCGGGCCGCTCGTTCTCGATCCGCAGCACGAACTCGCCGTCGGCGACCAGGCGGCTCTCGGCGCGCTGCAGCGAGAGGCGCGCCGCGCGGAGGATCGTCCCGCCCTGCCAGGCCTGGACCGGCCCGGCGAACTCGATCGGCTGCTTCTCGTCGCGCGGCACGGTGGCGCGCGTGCCCTTGACGTGGACCGGCTCCTTCCCGCTGAAGAGCGCGTCGGACGAACCAGCGACGGAGGCCACCTCCGCCACGACGTCGCGCTCGGCGATCAGCGTCGCCTGGTCGCGCAGCAGGCGCAGCAGCGGCGCCTCCAGCACGTCACCCCGCTGGCGGGCGCGCGCCGGGCCGCCCTCGAGGCGCAGCACGTTGGGGTCGCTGGCCTCCCAGCTGACCGAGTCCCCCTCGGCCACCATGCCGTCCGGGCCGCGGGCGACGACGCCGCCGCGCCCGAAGAGCCGCTCGGGCCGGTCACCGCTGCCGCCGGCGATCTCGATCGTCCCGCCCGTCACCGTCCACGCCGCCGGTTGCCGCGGCACGGTGAACTCGGCGTCGAACGGCGGGCCGCCGACGGCCGTCCAGCCGCTGCCCTGCGGCTTCATCGACCAGCGCGGGGCGTGGACGACTCCGCGCTCCTCCCCGCCGGGCGCGGCCCGCCGCATCACGAAGGAAGTCGGCCCATAGGCCTCGATCCCGGCCAGGCGCGCGCCGTCGCCGGCGGTCGCAACCGCCTCGAGCCGCCACGCCGCCAGCTGCCAGGTTCCCCCCTGGCCCGGCCCGCTGACCTGGACCGGCGCGTTCCCGGTGAAGGAGGCCGGGCGGGTGTCGTCCGCGAGCCGGAGCAGGCCCGGGCCGGAGAAGACGGTCTGGCCCGGCATCCGCGCGACGAACGGGGTCGTGATCTCGATCTCGCGGGCGTCGAGGCGGTAGATCCCTCCGGCCGCGTCGATCTGCCACGGCGCCCCGCGCTGCAGATCGACCTCCAGCCGCCCCTCGGCCTCGATCACGCGCCGGTCGGGCGAGTAGCGGACGCGTTCGGCGCGGCCCGAGATCCCCTGCCCCTCCAGCCGGACGCCGCTGTCGGAACTCACCAGCCGCGTGACGGTGTCGTAGGCCAGGTTCTCCGAGCGCAGCGTGACGCCGTCGGGATCCTGGACCACGACCTCGCCCGACAGCCCGATCTCCGCCTCGCGCTTGCCGCTCCCGTCGCGCTCCTGGAGCCGGCCCGCCCGGGCCTTCACCGTCACCTCCCGCCCGTCCTCGAGGTGCAGCGTCAGCGGCGAAACCTGCTGCAGGAAGTGCGCCCCGCCCTCGGTCCCGACCAGGCTCTCGGCGAACAGCTCGAAGAGCTTGCGCTGGCCATCGGAGGAGGCCCACGAGAAGCCCCCCTCCAGCCGCGTGACCTCGTCGGGCCGCTCGGGCGGCTGGCTGTTGATCGAGGCCGAGGCGGGCGGGCGCGGGCGCAGGCTCTCGGCGACCACGGCCGCCAGCAGCGCGGCCAGGACCAGCAGCGAGAAGACCGTCGACTTGCGCAGCCGCGCCATCCCGGCCGCCGCGGCTCAGCGCCCGCGGAAGGCGGGCTTCCGCTTCTCGAGGAAGGCCGCGGTCCCCTCGCGCATGTCTTCGGTGCCGAAGACGACCCCGAAGAGCGCCGCCTCGTGCGCCAGCGCCTCGCCCAGCGGCATCGACAGGCCGTCGCGCACGGCGGCCAGCGCCAGCCGGACCGCCACCGGCCCCTGGGCCGCGATCTCGCGGGCGAGCAGCGTCGCTTCCTCGGCTGCGTCGCGATCGCGCGCGACCCGGTTGACGAGGCCCCAGGCCAGCGCCGTCTCGGCGTCCACGGGCTTGCCGGCGAGGATCAGCTCGAGCGCGCGGCCCGCGCCGACCAGCCGGGCCAGCCGCTGGGTTCCGCCGAAGCCGGGGATCAGTCCCAGCCCGACCTCGGGCTGGCCGAACCGCGCCGTCGGCGCGGCGACCCGCAGGTGGCACATGAGCGCCAGTTCGCAGCCGCCGCCGAGCGCCCAGCCGTTGACCGCGGCGATCACCGGCTTGCCGGCGGCGCCGATCGCGTCGGCCACGGCCTGCCCGGCGAGGGCGAAGGCGCGCGCCGCTTCCGGCGCCAGCGCCGCCATCTCCGCGATGTCGGCCCCCGCGACGAAGGCCTTCGCCCCGGCGCCGGTCAGCACGACCGCGCGCACCTCCGGGTCGGCGCCGGCCTCGGCGAAGCGGGCCCGCAGCGCGGCGAGCGCCTCGGCGTTGAGGGCGTTGAGCTTGTCGGGCCGGTTGACGGTGAGCCGGGCCACCCCCTCGGAGGTCTCCCGGAGGACGAGCGTGCCATCGGACATCGCGGGTTCTCCTCGGCGCGAGGTTATCGAAGGCCGGGACGGGCAGCCACCCCCGCCGCGCGGGGCCGGCGGGGCGGCCGTCTCAGAGGCGGAACATCGCGGAGCCGTATGTCTTGCGGAAGTCCGCGCCGTCGAAGCGGACGGTCCAGCACATCTCGGCCAGGCGCGAGGAAAGCCGCTCCCCGATCCGGTCGGCGAGCGATTCCTCGGGACGCTGCGGGGCGTCCAGCCGGTTCGTCGTGACGATCGTCAGCCGCCGGTTGTTGTACCGCTCGTTGAGGATCAGGCCGAGCGTCTCGAGGACCCAGGGGGTGGTGCGGGTCGCGCCGAGGTCGTCCAGCACCAGCACCTCGGCCTCGAGCGCCGGCTGCAGGACTGCCCAGCTGGGGGTTTCCGAGCGGCGGTCGTAGGTGTCCTGGATCCGGCGCAGAAGGTAGGAGAACTCGCAGAACAGCCCCCAGGCCCCCTTGTGGTCGACCAGCTCGCGCAGCACCGCGACCGCCAGGTGCGTCTTCCCGAGCCCGCAGGGGCCGGCCAGCAGCAGGCCGTGGTCGGCGTAGGGGTAGAGGTCGACGACCTTGCGCGCGATCTCGAGCGCGCGCTGCAGCGAGGCGTTGTTGAGGTGCTGGAAGCTGTCGAGCGTGCAGTGCGCGTAGCGCTCGGGGACCTGGGCCGAGTTGCGGCGA
This sequence comes from uncultured Acidobacteriota bacterium, assembly GCA_964476985.1. Lineage (GTDB taxonomy): Bacteria > Acidobacteriota > Polarisedimenticolia > J045 > J045 > JALOKP01. The sequence continues at coordinate 15,413 of CAYZDB010000018.1, forward strand.
AGCTCGCCGCGCCGCGCGGTGCGGCAGTCGCACGGGCGCGCCCCGGAGAGCCCTTCGCGGCTCTCGAGCACGAACCCGGTGCCGGCGCAGCGGGGGCAGGCCGTCTCGAGCCCCGGGGGCCGGCCCTCCGCGCGCCCCTCCTCGGCCATCAGTTGAGGTAGCTCCGGAGCTGCTGGCACTTCGAGGAGCGGTGCAGCTTGCGCAGCGCCTGGGCCTCGATCTGCCGGATCCGCTCGCGCGAGAGGTTCATCACCTCGCCGATCTCCTTGAGCGTCTTCGGCTCCTCGCCGGTCAGGCCGTAGCGCAGCAGGATCACCCGGCGCTCCTTGTCGTCCAGGTCGGCCAGCGCGGCCCGCATGTGGGTCTTGAGCGCGCCGCGCAGCATCACGGCGTCGGCCGAGGGGATGACCTCCTGCTCCAGCTTGTCGGACAGGTGGAACTCGTGCTCCTCGTCGATCACCTCGGAGAGCGAGATGTTCTCGTCCGAGACCTGGAGCAGCGTCGTCACGTCCTCGGGATCGACTTCCATCGCCTCGGCGATCTCCTCGACCGAGGGGCGGCGCTGCAGCTCGGACATCAGCGCGGACTGGGTCTTGCCGATTCGGTAGAGCAGGTTGGCCTGCTTCTGCGGCAGCCGGAACGGACCGCTCTGGTCCGAAAGGGCGTGGATGATCGACTGGCGGATCCACCACACGGCGTAGGTGATGAACTTGACGTTCTTGGTCGGGTCGAAGCGCTTGGCGGCCTCGATCAGGCCGACGTTCCCTTCGTTGATCAGGTCGAGGAACGACAGCCCGCAGCCGCGGTAGCGCTTGGCGAACGAGACGACGAAGCGGAGATTGGCCTCGACGAGCTTCTGCATCGCCGCGCGGTCGCCCTTCTGGATCTTGCGACCGAGATCGCGCTCTTCCTCCACGGTGATCCGCGGAAGCCGGGCGATCTCCTTGAGGTACTTGCGCAGCGACTCGGGGGACGAAGGCCCCCGTCCCTGCTGTTCCGACCGCCCCTCGCCGAACTCCGCCGGCATCCGACCCTCCGCGGCTCGCTCTCCGCCCCCGCCGCCGGACTCATCGGCCGGCGGGGACGCGACATGATAGGGGCAGCACCGGGCGCCGCCCACCCCGCCGGTTCAGTTGTCGCGTCCCGGGGGTCTCGCCACCGGGACCGCGCGGGTGCGGGCCTCCGGCCGCTTGGGGAGCACGACGCGCAGCACGCCCCCCTCCAGCTGGGCCGAGACCCGGTCGAGATCGAGCCCCAGCGGCAACTCGAACTTCCGCACGAACTTGCCCCGCGGGCGCTCGAGGCGGTGGAAGGCCCACTCGCCCTGGTCCTCGGGCCGCGCACGCTCCCCCTGGACCGTCAGCAGCTGTTCGTCGACGCGGATCTCGATCCGGTCGCGCTCGAGTCCGGCCAGCTCGCACTCGACGACCAGCGCGTCCGGGGTCTCGACGACCTCGGATACCGGGCGCCAGAAATGGACGCCTTCCCCGTCCTGCCCCGTCGGGACCGGCCCGGTCAGGACCGTCTCGAACAGCTTGTTCATCCGGTCCTGGATCGTCAGCAGGTCGCGGAACGGGTCCCAGCTCTTCATCGGCGCTCCCTCGCTCCCGCGGAAAGAAAAGGCGGCGCCGGGAGGCGCCGCCTCATCGCACGCGGCCGCGTGCCCCGCCGCCCCCGGCGCGCGGATTATCGGTTGCCGGGGCCCGGGTCGTCCACGACCTCGGCGTCCACGACGCCGTCGCGCGGCGGCGGCGCGTTGCCGGGACCGGGCTGGGGGCCGCCGTCGGCCGCGCCGGACGAGGCTCCCGCCCCCTGGTAGAGGTGCTGGGCGACCGCGTGCCCGGCCCGCGTCAACCGGTCGTAGGCGGCGGTGATCCGGCCGGCGTCGTCGCCGCCGACGGCGCTCTTCGCCTCGGCCAGCGCTCCTTCCAGCTCGGACTTCTCGGCCGGAGTCAGCTTGTCCCCGGCGTCGTGCAGCGTCTTCTCCATCTGCCAGGCCATGTGCTCGAGCCGGTTCTTGTTCTCGGCGGTCTCGCGCCGGGCCTTGTCGGTGTCGGCGTTGCGCTGGGCCTCGTCGACCATCTGCTTGATCTGCTCGTCGCTGAGGCCCGACGAGGCCTGGATCGTGATCCGCTGGTCGCGGCCGGTCGCCTTGTCGCGCGCCGTGACGTGCAGGATCCCGTTGGTGTCGATGTCGAAGGTGACCTCGACCTGCGGCATGCCGCGCGGCGCCGCCGGGATCCCGTCGAGCACGAACTTCCCGATCGACTTGTTGTCGCGGGCCATCGGCCGCTCGCCCTGCAGCACGTGGACCTCGACCTGGGTCTGGTTGTCGGACGCGGTCGAGAAGGTCTCCGACTTGCGCGAGGGGATCGTCGTGTTGCGCGGGATGAGGGTCGTCATCACGCCGCCGAGCGTCTCGATCCCGAGCGAGAGCGGGGTCACGTCGAGCAGCAGGACGTCCTTGACCTCGCCGCCCAGGATGCCGGCCTGGATCGCCGCGCCGACGGCCACGACCTCGTCGGGGTTGACGCTCTTGTTCGGCTCCTTGCCGAAGAACTCCGTGACCAGCTGCTGGACCATCGGGATCCGGGTCGAGCCCCCGACCAGGATGACCTCGTTGATCTCCCGCGCCGCCAGCCCGGAGTCCTTCAGCGCCTGCTCGAGCGGCGGCATCGTGCGGCGGATGATGTCGCCCACGAGCTGCTCGAACTTCGCGCGCGTCAGGCGCATCGTGAGGTGCTTGGGGCCCGAGGCGTCGGCGGTGATGAAGGGCAGGTTGATGTCGGTCTCCATCATGGTGGAGAGCTCGATCTTGGCCTTCTCGGCGGCTTCCTTGAGCCGCTGGAGCGCCATCTTGTCCTTCGACAGGTCGATCCCCGAGTCCTTCCGGAACTCGTCGGCGATCCACTCCATCAGCCGGGCGTCGATGTCGTCGCCGCCGAGGTGCGTGTCGCCCGCGGTCGACTTGACCTCGACCACGCCGTCGCCGACCTCGAGGATCGAGATGTCGAAGGTGCCGCCGCCGAAGTCGTAGACCGCGATCTTCTCGTCCTTCTTCTTCTCGAGGCCGTAGGCCAGCGCGGCCGCGGTCGGCTCGGGGACGAGCCGGTCGACCTTGAAGCCGGCGATCTGGCCGGCGTCCTTGGTGGCCTGGCGCTGGGCGTCGTTGAAGTAGGCCGGGACGGTG